>JBFINV010000175.1:0-5589 GCA_041611015.1 Acidimicrobiales bacterium
CCCTGCCAACCGACAAGATTGCCGCCACCCCCAAACACCGGAGCCGACCCGTGAAGAAGGGACGACACCGCCGATACGTCGAGGCTCGTGAGCTCAAGCGTCAGAACGACGGCTTCGATGATCTCTTCGAGGAGAACGAAGACCCCTGCGACGAGTGCGGGGCCCTTCCGGGTCAGGATCACAAGTCCTGGTGCCTCAACGCCGGGGCCGCAGCCATGGCGGACGAAGGCGGCTCGCCCGGCTGACGCCGCCCGACGCGCTCAGGCGCCGGTCTCGTCGAGGATCTCGCCCAGCTTGAGGATGTCCTCGGTGCGGACCACCCCGATGAAGGTCCCGTCGCGCTCGGTGATCGGCAGCAGGTCGATGTCGGCGGCATCCATGGCGGCGATGGCGTCGCGGAAGGTCCACGAGGCCCGGCCGGTGGGCAGATCGGTGGCCATCAGCTCACCCACGGTCACCTCGTCCCAGTGGTCGCGGTCGATCTCCTTGAGATGATCGAGGTCGCACATGCCCACGTAGCGGCCCCCGTCGACGACGGTCACGGTCCGCTCCCGGCGCCCGAGCACGTGGACGTAGACGAACTCGGCCGCGGTGGCGTCGGGTGGGACCGTGAACACGTCGGTCTCGAGCGCCGATCCGATGGGTAGCTCGAAGCGGCCCTCGAGGTGACCCATGCGCTTGGTCCGCTGGTAGAGGGCGATCGAGCTGTCGCCGGCGGCGAGCTGGGACATCGCCGCGGCGATGAGGGCCGGCACCCCGTAGGGGGAGGCCCCGGTGGACTCGGCCACGAACATCACCGCGGTGATCGGGGCCCGGTAGCCAGCCCCCAGGAAGGCAGCCAGTCCCAGCGTGGGGTACAGCGAGGTCTGCTCCTCGCGCAGGACCTCACCGACGAAGGAGCCCATGATGATGCCCTGCACGGCGAGGGGGATGAACAGGCCGCCGGTGCCACCGCCCCCGACGGTGGTGAGGGTGGCGGCCAGCTGGAACAAGAAGAGTCCGGCGATCAACCCGAGGCTCCGATCGTCGGCCAGCAGCCAGCTCACCGCCTCGAACCCCGGGCCCAGGGTGACCGCCTCCTCGAAGACGGCGTCGGCGCCGACGACCAGCCCGCCCAGCACCAGCCCCGCGGCCACCACCCGGCGAACCGCCGGGAGCTCGCCCGACAGCGCCTTGGCCTGGCGCACCAGCCAGGCGTAGCCCCGTCCGGCCAGGCCGGCGACCAGGCCGATGACCGCGCCCCCGAGGAGATCGACCAGGTCGATGCTGGGGTCCTGGAAGCCCAAGCGGGGGAAGACCGGGTCGTTGTTGACGATGGCGGCGAACACGAGGAAGCTGCTGGCGCTGGCGAGCAGGGCCGGCAGCAGGGCCCGGCGGGCCACGTCGTCGCGGTAGGGAGCCTCGAGGGCGAACATGACCCCGGTGGCCGGGGTCTTGAAGATGGCGGCCACCCCGGCGGCGGCCCCGGCGGTGAGCAGGATCTTGGCTTCGTCGCGGCGAAAGAACCGCGAGAAGGTGTCCTGGAGGTTGTGCCCGATCGTGGCCCCGGCGTAGACCGAGGGACCTTCCAGCCCGACCGCGCCGCCGCTGCCGATGGTGGCGACCCCGGCGAGGAGCTTGGCGGGCAGGTCCCGCAGGGGCAGGCTCGGGGTGCGCTCGTGGAAGGCCCGCACGTACTCGTCGGACGTGGACGGGGTGGTCCCCGGGCCGATCAGGTAGAGGATGCCGGTGGCCGCGGCCAGGCCGACCAGGGGCGCCGACGCCTTGAACCACAGCGGCTGGTGCACCACCTCCTCGAGGAGGATCTCCACGGTGAGGTAGTCGAAACCCGCCAGCAACACCCCGACGATGGCGCCGAGGCTGATCGAGGCCACCACGATCCGCGGCACCCGCACCGAGGTGTCGGCGAGCAGGTCGGCGACCTTCATGCCCGGCGCACGACGGGGTGGGGGAGCAGGGTCTCGACCGGTCGGCGGTCCAGGTAGTCGGCGAGCCGATCGGCCAGGGACTCACCCACCAGGGCGACGATCTCCTCCCGAAGGCGTCGGTAGACCGGGCCGGGCCCGACGAAGGCCAGCCGCTCCTCGGTGCACCACCAGCCGAAGTCGTCTCCACCCTCGCCCCAGTCGTGGCGGCGCCACTCCCGGAGCATGTTGATCCAGTGGCCGTTCTCGTCCTGGTGGTACTCGAGACGCAGCGGCACCTGCCAGCACACCTCCGGTTTCCACTCCAGGATCGACTCGCCCGCCGCCAGCGCACCGAGATGCAGCGCGCAGCCATGGCCCCCCTCGAAGCCGGGTGGGTTCCAGAAGACGCAGGCCTCGTCGACCAGCGCGGTGGCCCACTCGCCCTCGCCCACCTCCTCGATGGCGGTGTCGGGGTCCTGGTGCTGGTGCCACTGGTCCGGGCCGAGCCGCTGGGCGGCGGCGTGCACCCGGTCCCGGTCGGCCGCGTCGGCGAGGTGGGCGCCCAGCGAGCAGCAGCCCAGACCCACCTCGGGAGCGGGCTCGGAGCCGATCCCGGGACAGCCTGCCCCCCAGATGCACGCCCAGCTGCTGGTCAGGAAGGTGACGTCGAAGATCCAGGTCTCGCCGTCGTGCTCGAAGGAGACCCATTCGTGTGTGGCGTCGAGCGAGGGGGTGGGCGCGTCCACGGCCCTGGCAAGATACCCGCTCGCCGGGGTGCCCAGATGCGACCTGCGCCCGAGCTCAGCGCCCGTTTATACGGTCGATCAGGACCCGCAGCCGAGAGAAGCTGGCCCGGTTGAAGTGCATCGCCAGACGGGGCAGCTCGACCTGGTCCCGGTCCTCGATCTCGGGCTCGGTGACCTCGGTGCGCTCGATGCGTCCCTTGACCACGATGTCCGCGAACTCCTCGTTGATGGCGTCGAGGCGGTCGTCGTCGATGTCCTCTGCCAGGCGCAGGATCAGGCGCTGGCCGACGTAGCGCATCGAGCGGTACTTGGCGTAGAAGCCGGTGATCTCGGCGACAGCCTCCTCGACGGAGTCGGTGAGGGTCACCAGGGTGAGATCGGCGGGGGAGATGAGCCCGTTGCGCAGCAGCTCCCGCTCCACGAAGTCCCGCCAGGTCTGCCAGTAGGTCTCGCCGGGTGGGTCGAGCAGCACCACCGGTGCCAGCGGTTGCTTGCCGGTCTGCATGAGGGTGAGCAGCTCGAAGGTCTCGTCCATGGTGCCGAAGCCACCGGGTAGGAGCGCGAAGGCGTGGGACTCCTTCATGAACGTGAGCTTGCGGGTGAAGAAGTAGCGGAAGTTGATGAGCTTCGGGTCGTCGGCGATCACCGCGGCGGCGTCGGCTTCGAACGGCAGCATGATGTTGATGCCGAAGCTGTTCTCGGCACCGGCGCCCTCGATGCCCGCCTGCATGATCCCGGGTCCGGCGCCGGTCATGATCATCCAGCCCTCGGCGGCCATGGCTGCGCCCATGTCGCGTGCGCAGCGGTAGACCGGCTCCTCCGGGCGGCTGCGGGCCGAGCCGAAGATTGAGACCTTGGGGATGCCGTGGTAGGGCTCGAAGAGCCCGAACGAGTAGCGGATCTCCTTGAGCGCGGAGTTCACCAGCTTGAGCTCGCCCCGGTCCAGGCCCTCCCGGCCCATCCGGTACGCCGAGACCAGCATCTCGAAGAGCAGGTCGCCGTCGCGGTGCCCGTCCAGGGTCGCGACCACGTCCTGTAGCTGGGCGTCGACCTCGGGGTCCCCCGTCCGGTAGTGGCTCATCCCCGCAGTCTGGCAGGCGCGAACCTACTCGGCGGTCACGGGGATGAGCCGCCGGGCCGGCCGGGCTTCGCTGTCCACCGGACCCAGGTCGTCGTAGAGGGTGGTGCGCTGGTGGAGGGTCCGGCCGAGCCCGCCGACCAGCCTGGCGAAGTCCTCGGCGCCGACCTCCTGGCCGTGGGTGGCGCCCGCGGCCCTGGAGATGTTCTCGTTCATCAATGTGCCGCCCACGTCGTTGGCCCCGGCATGGAGCAGCTGCGCCAGGCCCTCGAAGCCGATCTTGACCCAGGACCCCTGGATGTTGTCGATGTGGCCGTGGTAGGCGATCCGGGCCACTGCGTGCATCAGCAGGGTCTCGCGGAAGGTCGGGCCCCGGCGGGAACCGCGGCGCAGGTAGATCGGCGCGGCCATGTGGACGAACGGCAGCCCGACGAACTCGGTGAACCCACCGGTCTCCTTCTGGAGATCACGGGTGCGGACGATGTGCCGGGCCCAGTGGACCGGCGCCTCGACGGCGCCGAACATGATGGTGACGTTGGAGCGGAGCCCGACGTGGTGGGCGATGCGATGGGCCTCCAGCCATTCCTCGGTGGTGATCTTGTCGGGGCAGAGCACCTGGCGGACCTCGTCGTCGAGGATCTCGGCGGCGGTGCCGGGGAGCGAGCGCAGCCCGGCATCCATGGCTCGACGCAGGTACGAGTCGAGGGGCTCACCCAGCCGGCGAGCCCCCTCGGTGACCTCGAGCGCGGTGAAGCCGTGGACGTGGATGTCGGGCACCGCTTCCTTCACGGCCCGGCACACGTCGAGGTAGTACTCCCCGTCGAAGTCCGGGTGGATGCCGCCCTGCAGGCAGACCTCGGTGGCTCCGACGCCGGCGGCCTCTCGGGCCCGGGCCGCGATCTCCTCCAGGGTGAGGAGGTAGGGCTTGCCCCTGAGGTTGAGGCTCAGGGGCCCCTTGGAGAACCCGCAGAACCGGCACTTGTAGGTGCAGACGTTGGTGTAGTTGATGTTGCGGTTGGCCACGAAGGTGACCACGTCCCCGTTGACCCGACGCCGGAGGTCGTCGGCGAGCTCGCAGACCGCGGCCACCTCGGGCCCGCGTGCGGAGAACAGGGTCACGATCTCGTCGAGGCCCACCTCCTGGCCTGCCTGCACCCCGGCGAGCACCTCGCCCACGGGGCCACCGGCCGAAGCCGGTGCGGGGTAGAGGTGAGGCGGGTGGGCGTTCGCGCCCGAGTACCACTGGGTGGAGCGATCTCCGATGATCTCGACGTCGGCGCCCTCGCCGGCCTGGGCCACCAGCTCCACCCGCTCGGGGAAGACCGCACCCGGGTCGTCGCGGGCGAGGCCCTCGGCGTCGGCGCGGTCCATCACCGCGAAGTGCAGCTCCGGGGCCAGCCATCGCTGCGGGTCCTGCACGAACTCGGGGTAGACGGTCAGGCGGGGCGCCAGCGCGAAGCCCCTGGACTCGGTGACCTGCCGGAGCCGATCGAGCGCGGGCCAGGGGCGCTCAGGGTTGACGTGGTCCGCGGTGATCGGCGAGACCCCGCCCCAGTCGTCGATCCCGGCGTCGAGGAGCACGCCGAAGTCGTCGGACAGGTTGGGCGGGGCCTGCAGGTGGATCTCGGGGGGCAGGATCAGCCGCGCCAGGGCCAGAGCCTCCAGGTAGTCGTCGGCGGGGCAGGGCGGGGCCGCGTGCATGGCGGTGCCGGGCTTGGGCAGGAAGTTCTGGACGATGACCTCCTGCACGTGACCGTGCCGGCGATGGGCGGCGGCGATGGCTTCCAGGGCGTCGATTCGGTCCTGGCGCTGCTCGCCGATGCCGACCAGGATCCCGGTGGTGAACGGAATCGACAGC
>JBFINV010000176.1:0-5548 GCA_041611015.1 Acidimicrobiales bacterium
ACCATCACCGGGTTCACGTTCGAGCGTGTGACCAACGCAGTGGCCGTGGAGTCGGCGGGGGGCGCCGTTGACGACGTGCGGATCGTCGCCAACGCCTTCGTGGACACCGCGGCCGAGGACGTCAGCGCCCGCAACTCGCTGAACCGCTCCTCGATCAACGGCTTGACCGTCGCTGACAACTCGTTCACAACGACCCAGCGCCTCGACGACCGCCACCGGTTCGTGGTGGTCCAGGGTGGGCTGGCGCTCGCCGACCAGCTCAACAGCGGCAGCGCCGTGACGGCGGTCGAGATCTCCGGCAACACCATGGAGAGCGTCGCCGGCGCCACCGCCGCCTGCCACGCGGTCGACGGTGGCGTGGTGCTCCCCGGGATGCGGGGAGAGGTCCTCGCCGGGGTGGTGGAGGACGTACAGATCACGGGGAACACCCTGACCGGATGCACGACGGCCGTCGAGATCACCGGCGGCTCGGCTCCGATCTCGGGCGGTCGGGTCAGTGACAGCGCGGTCGCGGCGGTTGCGGTGACGGACAACACGATCAGCGGGGGCGAGCGTGGGATCGTGCTCACCGGAGGCGTGATCAGCGGCGTCGACGGCACAGGCATTGCAGAAGTGACGAACAACCAGGTGGACGTGGTCGAGGTCCACGGCAACTCGTTCGAGGCGGTGGCGGTGCCGGTCCAGCTCGCCGGGGGCATGGCGAACGGCCCTGCAGGTTCAGCGAGAGCCAACGCAGTCACCGGACTGGACGGCGACGTCACCGCCGGGTGCGCCGAGGCCGTCGACGCCGGGCCGGGCGCAGCGGGCAACGAGCTCGACGGCGGTTGCGCCGACCTCAACGGGTAGGGTCCTCGCCGGTGCGCAGCTACCCCCAGCCCTCGTTCGTGGCCCCTCCCGGATCCTGTCAGGTGGTGCTCGTGCGCCATGGCCAGTCGATTCCCTATGTGGACGGCGATCCCTTCCCGCTGCGCGACGGCCACGGCGACCCGCCGCTGTCGCCTCGAGGCCGGTGGCAGGCCGAGCGGCTGGCCGACCGCCTCGCGGCCGAGCCCATCGCGGCCATCTATGTGACCCCGCTCTGCCGCACCCACCAGACGGCAGCCCCCTTGGCCGCCCAGCTTGGGCTCGAGCCCCGGGAGGAGCCGGACCTGCGCGAGGTGCACCTCGGTGAGTTCGAGGGTGGGCTCTTCCGCAAGATGTCGGCCCTGGACCATCCCGCAGTGCTGGAGATGCGGCGGACCGGAGACTGGGGTGCGCTCCCGGGCGGGGAGACCAGCGAGTCCCTGCAACGGCGCAGCGTGAAGGTCATCGAGCGCCTCGCAGGGGACCACCCCGACGAGCTGATCGTGGTGATCTGCCACGGCGGGGTGGTGGCGGCCCTCGTCGGCCATGCCGTCGGCCAAGGGGCCGGCGTGTACCTGGGCAGTCGCAACGGGTCCGTCACGCACCTGGTGGTCGGGCCCGACGGCTGGACGGTCCGCTCGTTCAACGACGCCAGCCACATCGGATCGCTCACCGCTGACCACGAACCTTCTTGATGGTGGGCGTCAGCGAATCTCGATGCGCAGGGTGTAGGTGGCGTTGCCCCGGTCCGAGCTGACGACGATCAGGTACTCGCCGTCGGTGGGCACCTGCATGGCGGTGAGTCCTTGGGCCAGCAGGTCGTCGTCGGGTCCGAACACCTCGAGGCGGGCGTTGCCCTCGGTCGAGGTCAGCTCCAGCTTCATGATCTGGTCGGCAGCGGCCTCGACCAGGTGTCCGTTCACGGTGCCCCGCACCACTGCAGCCTCGACGGTGGTCTCGGAGGCCCCGGCCTCGAAGCTCACACGCTCGTAGACACCGTAGGCGTCGTAGCCGCCCGGGTTGCGGGCCTCCTCGGGGACCGAGGCGCCGTCGACGGCAGCATCGTCGGCGGCAGCACCGTCGACGGCAGCATCGTCGGTGGCGGCGTCGCCTGGCGAAACTGGCGTCAGCGCAGGATCGACGCGGATCTCGAAGTCGGTGGCGCAGCCGGCCCCGGGCAGCATGACCGGCACGATCAGCGCAGCGGTGACCCAGAGGCGGGCGGTTCGACTCATGAGAGCGACTCAGATTAGCCCGGCGGCCGGGACCCCCGCCTGCGTACGATCGGCTGAGAGTCCGAGCGCGAGCGGGGAGAGGTGCGTGTCGAACAAGGCCACGGCAGGCGAGGTCGTCGAAGCGGCCCTGGCCCGGTCCGCAATGCAGCTGCGAGCGCGGCTACCCGGGGTGAAAGCGGGCGGGTCGACCGAAGATGTCCACCAGGCCCGCGTCGCCATCCGGCGCCTCCGGTCGGACCTGCGCACCTTCGCCAGCCTGATCGACCCCGACTGGGCCCGTGACCGACGCCGTCACCTGCGGACCCTCGGCGACGCCCTCGGCGAGATTCGGGACCTCGACGTGTTCGAGCTCTCCGTGCGGCACCTCGCCGGGCAGCGGCCAGAGCTGGAGATCGATCTCGAGCCCGTTCGCTCCCACCTGGCCCGCCAGCGAGCGCGGGCTCGAAGCGGGCTCGAGGAGGTGCTGGAGGACCCGTGGCTGCAATCCTGGCTCGATCCCGGCCCCGGATCGGACCCGGTGCCCCTGAGTGATGAGGCGCGCGGCCGGGCCGCCGATGTGCTGCCAGCCCTGGTCCGGCGACCCTGGCGCCGGCTCCGGCGTCGGGCTCGAAGCCTCGGACGCGACCCGAGCGACGAGGAGCTGCACCGGCTGCGGATCGAGGTGAAGCGCTGCCGGTATGCCGTCGATGCGGTCCGTCCGGCGGTGGGGCGGCCGGCCAAGCGGCTGTCGCGCCGGCTGGGGCGGCTCCAGGAGGTGCTCGGCGACCTCCACGACGCCTCGGTCATCGCCGCCGAGCTGCGCGCTGCGGCCGGACACGACCCGGCGATCGGCTTCGCAGCTGGCCAGCTCACGGTGCTCTTGGCCGAGCGGGCCGACCGCTGCCGGCGAGAGTGGCGGACGGCGTGGAAGTCGGCCGAGGACCCCGCGCTGCGGCGTTGGTTCTGACCGGCCGCCTCCGGCTCCGTACGATGCGGTGATGAGCACCGGGCGCACCGCCGAGACCACCGAACTGCTGCAGGCGCTGATCCGCAACGCCTGCGTGAACGAGGGGACCGAGGACTCAGGTCAGGAAGTGCGCAACACCGACCTGCTGCGCAGCTACCTCGACGGCGCCGGGCTCGACGTCGAGGTGTTCGAGGCCGCTCCTGGTCGCGCCAATCTGGTCGCCCGGATCGAGGGTCGGACGCCGACGGCTCCGAGCCTGTGTCTGAACGGCCACACCGACGTGGTGCCGGTCAACGAGGCCGGCTGGACCAGGGACCCCTTCGCCGGCGAGCTCGTCGACGGGGAGGTGTGGGGCCGGGGCGCAGTCGACATGCTCAACCTGACCGCGTCGATGGCGGTGGCGATGCGCCATCTGGCCAGCTCAGGGTTCCGGCCCCGGGGCGACCTGGTGCTGCTGGCCGTGGCGGACGAGGAGGCCGGCAGCGCACATGGTGCCCGGTGGATGGCCGAGCACCACCCCGATCTCATCCGCACCGACTACGTGCTCACCGAGAACGGGGGGCTGCACGATGGCGGCGCCGGGCTGGAGACGCCGTCGATAAGCATGCGGGTGGGCGAGAAGGGCGTGGCCTGGCGCCGGCTGACGGTGCGGGGCACCCCCGGCCACGGGTCCGTGCCCTACCGCGCCGACAACGCCCTGGTGAAGGCCGCAGCCGTGGTCGGTCGGATCGCCGACTACCGACCCCCGCCGGCATTCCACGAGCTGTGGCGCGACGAGGTGGACCACCTCCCGATCGACGCCGACCACAAGGCCATGCTGCTGGACGAGCGCGCCATCGACGACTTGCTGGCGGCCATGCCCGCGTCGCGCGGACCCGGCTTTCTCCATGCCTGCACCCACACCACCCTGTCGGCGAACGTCCTGGTATCCCAGACCAAGACCAACGTGATCCCGGACCGGGTCACGATCGACGTCGACATTCGAACCATGCCCGGCGAAGGGCCCGACGAGGTGGCCGAACACCTGCGCGCCGCACTGGGGGACCTGGCCGACGAGGTCGAGGTGAGCCCGCTCATGAACGACGCGGCCAGCATCAGCCCCACCGACACCCCCCTGTGGGACAGCCTGGAGCGAGCAGTTGGACGAGTCTTCCCGGGCGCCACCCTGCGGCCGGGGCTCACGGTGGGCTTCACCGACGCCCGGGTCCATCGGGACCTGGGTGCGATCGCCTACGGCGCCGGGTTGTTGAGCCCGACCGTGAGCGCAGCCGACTTCGCCTCTCGGTTCCACGGCAACGACGAGCGCATCGACGTCGAGTCGCTGGGCCTGACCACCCAGCTCTGGCTCGACACCATCACCGACCTGCTGGGTTAGCAGGCCAGACCCTCTCGAGGGCTCGACACCAGCACCGACCTGCTGGGTCAGGCGGGCCAGACCCTCTCGAAGCGCTCGACACCCCATCACCGACTGCTGGGTCAGGCGGGCACGCTGGGTCAGGCGGGCCAGACCTTCTCGAAGCGCTCGAGCACAAGCACGGTGTCGTCGTCGATGGCGAGGCCGGCCTCGGCGAAGAACCGACGATGGGCCTCCCGCCACCACTCGATGGACAGGTCACCTTCGCCCTCGTCGCGAGCGAAGTCCTCGTCCACGTCGGCGAAGCGGACCAGATCCACCGACACCGTGCGGATCACCGCGACCGCCTCGCCGGCCGAGTCCACCACCACCGAGTAGCTCCCCACCTCGGGGATCTGCTCGTCGCTGGCCTCGTACTCACCGTAGTGGCCCGCGGTGGCCCGCTTCCGCCCCTCCAGAACCAGCCGGGCCAGCTGATCACGGAGCTCGGGGGTGGCGTCGGAGCCGAACCCGAAGGTCTCGTAGGACGCGTCGACCCCGGTAGCAGCGGAGAACTCCTCCCACAGGGCCTCGGGGCCGACCATCGCTCACGGGCGCTCGGGCGCTACGCCCGGGTTGGGACTGCTCACGTTCTCCGGCACTGCTACCGCCTTCGCAGCTCTGGACAAGTCCTAGGGGAGAGACCCGGCGGAGGGCAAGTCCGACCCCACCACCGTCGCCATCCTCGGATCGGGCCCGGGACGCACATACCATCGAGGCGTGCTCACGGGACTCCGTCGACGACTGAGCGGTCGTCGCCTGCAGCGCCGAAAGGGCTACGACGACCCGCAGGGCTACTGGGACGCGCGGCACCGCCATTTCGGCGACGATCTGGACGGCGTCGGGGTCATCGGCCTGGGCGAACGCGCCAACGAGCGGGACTACCGGGCCAAGTGGACCGCCATCGCTGCCGCGCTCGACGCAGCCGGAATACCGCCCGCGGCCACGGTCCTCGACGCTGGCTGTGGCATCGGCTGGTTCACCGAGCGCCTCGCCGATCGGGGCCACGACGTCTCCGGCAGCGACTTCTCGTCCGACGCCCTGCGCCTGGCTCGCCGGCGCCTGGGACCCTGCGTCCCGCTCGTCCACAGCAGCCTGGAGGATCTGGCCCTCCTCGAGCGCTTCGACGTC
>JBFINV010000177.1:0-5501 GCA_041611015.1 Acidimicrobiales bacterium
CGAGCAGTTCGAGCGGATCATGTCGCCGATCGGCCTCGACATCGGCGCCCGCACCCCCGAGGAGACCGCGGTGTCCATCTGCGCGGAGATCATCGCCCTCCGCATCGGACGCGACGCGCCCAGCCTCAAGCACGGCCAGGGCTCGATCCACAAGTAGGGACCCGAGGCGACGGTCCATCGCCAGTCGGGGTCGGGCACACTGTGCCGGTGAAACATCCACCGCAGCGAGGGGCGCGGTCGGGGACGATCGTCGCGGTCGTGCTGGCGGCCGGGCTGGGCACCCGCTACGAGGGCGAGACCCCCAAGCTGCTGGCGCCTTTCCGGGGTCGACCCCTGGTCAGCTGGGCCCTCGATGCGGCTGTGGCTGCCGAGCTCGACGACGTGTACTGCATCACGGGTGCAGTCGACCTCACCGACGTGGTCCCCGATGGGGTGGTGATCGTGGAGAACCACGCCTACGCCGAGGGGCAGGCCACCTCCCTCCGCACGGCCACGGCCGTGGCTGCCAGCGACGGCCACGACGCCATCGTGGTCGGTCTCGGGGACATGCCGCTGGTCCCGGCCTCGGCTTGGCGGACCGTCGCCGACACCGAGGGCGATCTGGTCACGGCCACCTTCTCGGGGCGGAGATCGCCACCGGTCAAGGTGGCCGAGGAGCTGTGGTCGCTCCTCCCGCTGAGCGGCGACGAGGGCGCCAGGTCGCTGATGCGCATGAGACCCGACGTGGTGGTGGAGGTAGCCTGCGAGGGCGAGGCGATCGACATCGACACCCGAGGTGACCTGAGCCGATGGAGCTGACCAACGACATCGAGGTGAAAGCCCCCGTCGAGGAGGTCTGGGCTGCGTTCAACGACGTGGAGCGGATCGCCCCCTGCCTGCCCGGAGCCCAGCTCCAGGAGGTGGAGGGGGAGGAGTACCGGGGCGTCGTGAAGGTGAAGGTGGGCCCCATCACCGCCCAGTACAAGGGGGCCGCCACCTTCCAGGAGCGGGACCGGGACAACTGGCGGGTGGTCATCAAGGGCGACGGCCGGGACACGCGCGGTGCTGGCAACGCCAGCGCCCTCATCACCGCCACCCTCGACCCGGTCTCGGACACGGTCACCAAGGTGAACGTCAACACCGACCTGACCATCACCGGCAAGGTGGCCCAGTTCGGCCGGGGGGCGATCGCCGACGTGAGCACCAAGCTGATGGGCCAGTTCGCCCAGAACCTCGAGGAGCTGCTCGAGGAGGGTCCGGTGCAGGACGCTCCTGCGGGTGCAGAGGTGGCGGAGCCGGCGGGATCCGGGGTGGTGGAGTCGGGCATACGCAGGATCGACGCACCCGAGGCCGAGGCCGTCGACCTGCTGGACGTGGCCGGTACTCCGGTCCTCAAACGGCTGGCTGTCCCGGTGGTGATCATCATCGTGGTGCTCATCCTGCGGCGGCTCCTGCGCAGCGATTGAGCCGGGCCGGCCCCGGTGAGCAGATGGCGACCGCCGATGACATCGCCGCTGTCGCCGAGCTGCTCGGCCGGCCGCCGCGGTCGGACTTCGAGGTGGTGGTGCGAGACGGCGAGGGCCGTCCCCGGGTGATCCGCAACCCGCCCCTGCTCGACGACGGCACCCCGATGCCCACCCGCTACTGGCTGGTGGGAGAGCGCGACCGCCTGCTGGTGAGCCGGCTCGAGTCCGGCGGCGGCGTGCGTCGGGCCGAGGCCGAGGTCGACCCGGCCGAGATCGAGGCGGCCCACGCGCGCTATGCCGCCGAGCGCGACGGCGGGATCCCGCCAGACCACTCCGGGCCCAGGCCCAGCGGCGGGGTGGGCGGCACCCGGACAGGGCTCAAGTGCCTGCACGCCCACTACGCGTGGTACCTGGCCGGGGGCGACGACCCCGTCGGCCGATGGGTGGCCGGCCGGCTGGCCGAGGAGGGCGCCGGGTGACCGGGGGCCGGACCGTGGCGGCGGTCGACTGTGGCACCAACAGCACCCGGCTCCTGGTCGCTCGCGAGACCGGCCGGGGCCACTTCGACATCCTCGAACGCCGCACCACCATCACCCGCCTGGGCGACGGCGTCGACGCCACCGGCAAGTTGGCGGACGACGCCATCGGCCGGGTGGTGGCCTGTCTGCAGGACTACCGGCGGCGGCTCGACGAGCACGGGACGTCGTCGGTCCGGATGACTGCGACCTCGGCCGCCCGAGACGCCGCCAACCGCGAGGACTTCTTCGACCTGGCCGAGGTGGTCATCGGAACCCGGCCCGCGTTGCTGTCGGGCCGCGAGGAGGCGGAGCTGTCCTTTCGGGGCGCCATCGCCGAGCTGGACCCCGCCGACGGACCCTTCCTCGTCGTCGACATCGGCGGGGGCTCGACCGAGCTGGCCTACGGGTCCGACCAGTGCGAGGCGGCCTGGTCCGCCGACGTGGGCTGCGTCCGCCTGACCGAGAAGTACCTCGAGCACGACCCACCCCAGCCCGAAGAGCTGGTGATGTGCCTGTCGATGGTCGAGCTGGAGCTCGACGACGTACTACGAGAGATCCCCCAGGTTGCCGGGGCCCGCAGCCTGGTGGGTCTGGCGGGCACCGTGACCGCAGCGGCGGCCATCGAGCAGGGGCTGACGACATACGAGCGCGACCGGATCCACCACTTCGTGCTGACGAAGGACGCTGCCGAGGACGTCTTCCGGACCCTGGCCACCGAGGACCGGGCCCAGCGGATCGAGAACCCGGGTCTGGAGGAGGCTCGGGCCGACGTCATCGTCGCCGGGTTGTGCATCCTGGTGAAGGTCATGCGCCAGCTGCAGTTCGACAGCTGCCTGGTCAGCGAGGCCGATCTCCTCGACGGGCTGGTGCTGAGCCAGCTCTGACCGGCGTGCCGGGGCGGCAACGGTTCCAGGGCCCCCGGGCTATTGTCGGTCCATGAAGCTGGGTAGGGCCCGCTCGACGGTTCGGGAGACGAACCCGAACCTGCGGGGGCGGCGCGTGCAGCTCCGGCCGCTGGTGCCCTCGGACTTCGTGAGCTGGCGGGAGGTCCGGACCCGCAACGCGGAGTGGCTGACCAAATGGGAGCCGAGCCGCCCCACGGGCAGCCCGGACGTGGTCAACGACCGCCATGCCTTCGCGGCGCGATGCAACGCCCGCGAGCGGGAACGCCACCTGGGGACGGGCTACGGGTTCGGGATCTTCGTCGACGGTGAATTCTGTGGCGAGATGAACCTGTCCTCGGTCCAGCGGGGTCCTTTCCAGAACAGCTACGTGGGGTACTGGATCGACGAGACCCTGGCCGGGCAGGGCTACACCCCCGAGGCCCTGGTCACGGTGATGCGGTTCGCCTTCGAGGACCTGGGATTGCACCGGATCCAGATCGCCATCATTCCTCGCAACCACGCGAGCCGGCGGGTGGTCGAGAAGCTGCAGATCCGCGAGGAGGGGCTGGCGCTTCGCTACCTGGAGATCAACGGCGAGTGGGAGGATCACGTCCGCTACGCCATCACCGCCGAGGAGTGGGACGAGCGGGCACCCGAGCTCAGCGCGGCCTGGCTCTGAGCCGGGGCGTCGGCCAGCTCAGCTGTCGCTCTTGGAGCTGATGTCGGACTGGAGGCGGCGGACCAGCTCTTGGAACTCGGGGCTGCCCATCGACTGGACCTGCGGTCCCACCTCGTGCTCGACGGCATCAGGTGAGCGGTCGATGCCGGGCAGGCGCAACATCGCGGTCTTGGTGACCCGCTGCAGCTTGGGCGGGTACGAGGCCGCCCGCTGGGCCATCGTCCGGGCCTCGGTGAGCAGCTGGTCGTCGGGAACGCAGCGCCACGCCAGCCCGATCTCGGCCGCCCGGACCCCGTCGAGGACCTCGCCGAAGAGCACCATGGCCCGGACCGCCTGCTCGTTGGTCTTCTGGTAGAGCCGCCAGGTGTGGCCCCCGCCGGGGTGGATGCCGATCTGGAGGAAGCGGCTGTCGAAGCGGGCCCCCTCGCCCGCCAGGATCACGTCTGCGGCCAGCGCCATGTTCATGCCTGCGCCCACCGCCGCGCCGTTGACGGCGGCGATGGTCGGCAACGGGGAGTGCGCGATGCGCAGGAACCCCCGGTAGATGTCGTGGATGTTGTCGCGCTCGCGGGCGGCCAGCAGGTCGTTCAGGTCCGCGCCCGCGCAGAAGGCCCTGCCCGCGCCGGTGACGATCACCGCCTTGGCTCCGCCGTTCTCGAGCGCCTCCATGCTCTCGACGATCTCCTGGCACATCTCCAGGTTGATGGCGTTGCGTTTGTCGGGGTCGTTCAGGGTGAGGACGGCGACCCCGGCGTCGTCCAGGTCGGTGATGAGGTAGGTCATGGCTGGTCTCCAGGGCCTGGTGGGACCGGTTCAGGGTAGGTCGTGGGCCTCGTCGTCCTGGCGGACGAAGGCGCTGCCGTCGTCGCAGAGCTCGAGGCGCGAGCACCAGCGACAGCCCGGGCCCGGTTGCAGCGTCGGCGCCGCGCCCCGGTAGCGGATGTCGACGATGCGACGCACTGCGTCGACGATTCGGGCGATGGTGGACTCGAGCATGGCCACCGTGACCGGCTCGGGCGTGAAGCGCCCCTGGTCGAGGTAGTAGGTGGCCACCAGCCGGGGCGGGGTGCCGATGCGGATGGTGTCGAGCAGGGCGTAGTAGCGCAGGTCGTCGCGGTGCGCAGCGGCCAGGCGGCCGGTCTTCAGGTCGACCAGCACCTTGCCGGCCACGTTGCCGGCGGCTCGCCCGAGCACCAGGTCCACCTTCCCCGACAGGACGATCCGGCCGCCGGCCACCTCGACCCGCACCGGGGCCTCCATGGACGGGCGCCACTCCCGCTTCAGCGGTGGCCAGCACTCGAGGAACGCGGTGACCCGGTTGCTCACCTCGCTGCGAAGCTCGGCCCGCTCGGCCTCGTCGAGGCCCTGGATCCAGCGGGCCATGGTGTCCTCGCCGAGCTCGGCCTTGGCGATGATCTCGTCGACCATGGCGAGCGGCGTGTCCTCCCCCCGCCAGTGGACCGACAGCTCGATGGTCCGGTGCGTGAGGGTGCCACGAGCCAGCGGGATGCTCCAGGCGAACTCGTCGTCGAGCTCGGCCAGATAGCGCGTCTGGCAGCCCAGCACCTGGGTGAGCTGGCGCTTGCCGACGAAGAGGGTGTCGTCGGCGGGGAGGAAGTCGGTGAGTGGAGCCAGGGCTTCCTCGAGGTCGTCGTGGAGCTGGCGCCGCAGGTGGGGATCGAAGCTGGGCCGCTGGTCCGGGGGCGCGCCCAGGAGGTCGAGCACGTCCTGCTGGGCCGGGTTGAGGGCCTCGGTCCTGATCACCCCAGCCAACCTAGCCCCGCGCCGCGACTCGGCCGCGGAGCTGGGCCTCCGGATCAGCCGGAGATGGCCTCGATCTCCTCGGGGGTCATGCATGCCAGGACCGCCGCACCGACTGCCTCGTTCTCGTCGAACTCACCAGCAGTGAATTGGTCGACGAAGAGGTCCTGCAGCTTTGGACCGAAGCATGAGCGGGTCGCCTCGCTGATCACGA
>JBFINV010000178.1:0-5499 GCA_041611015.1 Acidimicrobiales bacterium
CAGCGGGCCAGCTTCTCCTCGAAGAACGTCACGACATCGGCCACCACGTCGTCGTAGAGCTCTGGATCAGTGAGCCGCCGCTTGGGGACCCCCCGATTGTGCATGAGCACGTAGCCGGCGTCGGCGGCGACCGCTTCGGCGATGATGTCCTCGTACCGCAACCCGCTCACGTCGTTGACCATGTCGGCGCCCGCAGCCAGGCACGCCCGGGCCACGTCGGGCTTGTAGGTGTCGATGCTGAGCAGACCGTCGGTCGACCGTCGGATGGCCTCGATCAGCGGCACCAGGCGCGAGGTCTCCTCGTCGACCGACAGCTCGGGCGAGCTGGTCGACGCCGACTGGCCACCCAGGTCGACGATGGTGGCCCCCTGCTCGAAGTGCTCCAAGGCCAGCGCCGCCTGCTCGGTGACCGTTCCCGCGCCGCCGGGCTCGGAGAACGACTCCGAGCTGGCGTTGACGATGCCCATCAGCGAGACGTCCGCCAGCTCGAGCTGGCGACCCCGGACCGAGAGGGTCACGAGGCCTCGTCGGCTGCCGGGACCCGGATGCGGCGGATCCGGACCGCGCTGAACTCGACGTGGTGCGGGATCGGGGGTCGGAGCTTGCGAATCGTCACCTCGACGGCGTCGACGTGGTCCATCGACAGGACCTCCGCTGCGATCCGGTGGGCCACCCGTTCGAGCAGGTCGTGGCGCTCGGTGCTCACCACCTGCACCGCCCGGTCTGCGGCCAGGCCGTAGTGCACCGTGTCGTGGAGGTCGTCGGAGGCCCCCGCCGCAGAGAGGTCGGCCTCGATCACGAGGTCCACCTCGAAGGGTTGGGCCCGGGCCTTCTCCTCGTCGAGCACCCCGATGACCCCCATGGTCCTGATCCCGCGGACCTCGATCTGATCGGGCATGACCCTCCTCGGCGCCGTCGCCGGCTGGACTCTAACCAGCGGCGGGTGGGTCAGCACCCCTCGCTCAGCACTGCCTCGGCGGTGGCCGCCGCAGCAGCCGCAGCGTCGGCCATCGCCAGCTCGGGCCCCACGGTGTCGACCAGGGTCCGGGTGCGCACGGGCGGGTCGAACCCCTCGGCGATCGAGCCTGCGATGACCACGACCGGGACCCCGGCGGCCTCGGCGAGCGCCGCCACGCCACCCGCCACCTTGCCGTCGAAGCTGCTGGGATCGACCCGACCCTCGCCCGTGATCACCAGGTCGGCCTGCTCCACCTGCTCGTCGAGCCGGCAGGCGTCGGCGATGGCGGTGAAGCCCTCGATCAGGTCGGCTCCGATGGCCGCCAGACCCCCCGCGAGCCCGCCCGCAGCACCGGCGCCGGGCAGGGCGCCCACGTCCACACCCAGCTCCTGCCGGTACACCTGCGCCAGTCGGACCAGCCGCCGGCGGAGCAGCTCCACCTGGGCCGGGGTGGCCCCCTTCTGGGGTCCGAAGACCTCGGCGGCATCGACGAATGGGGTCCTGACGTCACACGCCACCACCAGCTCGATGCCTCGCAGGCGATCGTGGGGACGGAGGGCCTGCACCGCTCCCCAACCGCCGTCGGTGGTGGCCGAGCCCCCCACGCCGACGAGCACTCGCCGGGCCCCTCGCTGCGTCGCAGCCTCGATCAGCTCCCCGGTGCCGTAGGTGTTGGCTGCCAGGGGGTCGTTTCCCTCGGCACCCCCCACCAGCGCCAGCCCCGACGCCTGGGCCATCTCGATCACCGCGGTCCGGGTCGGACCCATGCGCCACGCGGCCTCGACCGGGTCACCCAGGGGGCCGGTCACCGTGGTCACCCGATTGGCACCACCGAGGGCCTCGAGGGTGCCTTCACCGCCGTCGGCGAGCGGTTGGACCCGGACCTGATGGCCGTGGCGGCGGCAGACGTCGGCGATCGCCTCTGCCATCGCTGCGGCAGCGCCCGTGCCCTTGAACTTGTCGGGAGCGACGAGCACGCGCACGACGAGCCGCCGCTCACCAGAGCCGGGTCAGGAGGGCTGCACCAGATCCGGACCCAGCACCACCAGCACGTGGGCCTCGGCGAGATCCTCGACCGGGGGATCGGCGGGCATCGGAGCCACGGCCTGCGGCGGAGCGTTCAGGATCTGGGCGATCTGGCGGGCGTCGAGCTCGTAGCCCGGCACGTAGTAGACCGCCGACTCGTCCGGGCTGGTGGTGGCGTTGGTCGGCGCCAGCCCGTTGTACCCCTGGGAGGTGACCAGCTGCTCCCGGGTGCTGCCGGCGGCGCCGGCGACACTCGTGCCGTTGGCCACCAGCACCCGCACCTCGGCGGGCGGGTGGAGGATGTCGGGCGCGCCGCCGTCGGTGGCCCCATCGTCGGCCGGGTCGATGATGTCGTCGCCCCCACCGGCATCGGTGGCCTCGTCGGCAGCCCCGTCGTCGGCAGCCCCGTCGTCCGCGGTGCCATCGTCGGCAGCCCCGTCGTCGGCGGCGCCGTCATCGGCAGCCCCGTCGTCGGCAGCCCCGTCGTCCGCGGTGCCATCGTCCGCGGTGCCGTCGTCGGACGCGCCCACGGTCTGGAGGTTGGGTCCGTCGTCACCGAAGCCCTGCCCGAGGATGATGACGCCCAAGATGACGGCAGCGACCGCGAGGACGACACCGCGGGTGGCCGCGTTCATCCGAGGGGCTCCCGGCACCTGGGTGTGATCATCTCGAGTGTGCTCCTGTCCTGACTCAACGTGACGGCGGCTGCCCGGCCTCGACCCCGAACCGGGCCCTGCGGCGCCGGGCTCGGAGGCGCTGGAGGCGTCGGACCACGAGCGGGTCGTAGGCCGCAGCGTCGGACAAGTCTAGAAGCTCGTTGAGCAGTTGATAGTAGCGGGTGGTGGACAGGGCGAAACGCTCGCGGATCGCTACCTCCTTGGAGCCCTCGAGCTGCCACCAGGTCCGCTCGAAGTCCAGGATCGCCTGCTGACGTTCGCTCAATGGCACGGCAACGAGCGTTGTCGACGGCGCGCGCCAATACAAGCATTTCCGCTGCGAGGCCGTTTTCAGACGATGCGTCGATCGGCGGCCCAGCGGGACAGCTCGTGGCGGCTGGTCAGCTGGAGCTTGCGCAACACGGCCGAGGCGTGCGACTCGACGGTCTTGATCGAGATCGTGAGCCGGCGAGCGATCTCCTTGTAGGCGTAACCACGGGCGAGCAGGCGCAGGACCTCCTGCTCACGGGTCGTCAGGCGGTCGAACTCGCTGTCCACCTGGCCGGCCGGGATCTCGCCCGCGAAGGCGTCGAGCACGAAACCGGCCAGCCGGGGCGAGAACACCGCGTCGCCGTCGGCCACCCGGGTGATCGCCGCGACCAGGTCGGAACCGGAGATGGCCTTGGTGACGTAGCCCCGGGCGCCGGCCCGGATCACTGCGATGACGTCGTCGGCGGCGTCGGAGACCGACAGGGCCAGGAACGTGGTGTCCACCCCCGCATCACGGACCCCGGCGATCACAGCCGGGGCGTTGCCGCCAGGCAGGTGGACGTCGAGCAGAACCACGTCGGGCCGGGTGCCGACGATCACGTCCACCGCGCCCTCGACGTCGTCGGCCTCGCCGACCACGTCGACGGCGTCTGCGATCTCGCTCTTGACGCCGGCACGCACGAGGGCATGGTCGTCGACCACGACCACTCGCAGGGGGCCGCTCACCGCTGCTCCCTGGGTCGGCCCCGGGTCGCGGCCGGCTCGACGTGCATCTCTATCTCGGTCCCCGCACCCGGTGAGCTGAGCACCTCCACCCGGCCCCCGGCGCGTTCGATGCGGCCCACGATGGAATCCGCCAGACCGCGCCGGTCATCGGGAACCGCGTGGGGGTCGAAACCCCGCCCGGTGTCGCGCACGAACACGTCCACGCCGTCGGCTCCGACCTCGGCGAACACGTCCACCACAGCCGCACCGGAGTGGACCGCGGCGTTGACGGCCGCTTCCCGGGTGGCGGCCAGGAGCGCGGAGAGTGCCTCGTCCACGGGCGCGTCGCCCACGACCACCACCTCGATCGGGACCTGGTGGAGATCCTCGACCTCGGCCATGTCGTGCTCGAGGCGGTCCCGGAAGCAGCCGGTTCCCGCGGCCGGCCGCCCGTACAACCAGGACCGCAGCTCGCGCTCCTGCTTGCGGGCCAGGGTGACCACCCCCGGGTCATCCGCGCGCCGCTGGATCAGCGAGAGGGTCTGCAGCACCGAGTCGTGCAGGTGCGCCGCCACCTGGGCCCGCTCGTCGGAGCGGATACGGGCCCGCCGTTCCTCGGCCAGGTCGTTGACGAGCCCGACCACCCACGGGCCGGTGAGCACGGCCACTGCGATCACCACCATCACCACGATCAAGGTCTCCCGAGCGGTGGCCAGATCGCTGTTCAACCACACTGCGACCACGATGGCCGCGGCGACCAAGAGCGCAGCCGCAGCCATCGAGAGCACCCGAGCGGGCGTCGGGCGGTCCTCGCCGGAGGCGTCGGGGCCCCACGCCAGCTCCACCCCCCGCTCCCGAGCCATCGCCAGACCCGCTGCGGCCAACGCCAGGGGCCACACCAGCGAGTCCAGGAACAGCCCACCCATCTCCCGGAAGAGCACCAGCAGCCCCATCACCACCAGACCCACCCCGAGGAGCCTGTTGGCCTCGCTGGTGGCCTTGGGCTGCTGCCTGGCCGGGTCGGGGTCGGTGCCCACGGCCTGCATGAGGGCCCACAGCACGAGGTAGACGAGCGCACCCCAGCCTCCTGCGACGAACAACAACAAGAACGCCACCCGCACCACGAAGGGATCGACGCCGATCTCATCGGCCGCGGCGGCAGCCACCCCGCCGATCAGCCGGTGCTCGACCGCGGGAGTGGGGAGCTGCCAGCGCGGCGTCGAGGCATGGACGTGCTGATTCGGCACAGCCCCATGATGTCACGAGGGGCTCGACGAGGACCTCGGGGCCTCCCCCCACCGAACCCCGATCTCCGTCCCGGTCGGGTCGGGGGTCCATCGGGGTTGCCACCGATGGTGCGGTGGGCCGCGGCGGGCGACCATGAGACCATGATCGACGACGTCGCGGTCGCCAGGAGCGCAACGCCAGCCCGCCCATGACCTCGAACCCCGTGCCCTCCGAGACCCCCGGCCCCCAGGTGAGCCCAGGCCGCCCCCGTCGGGTGACCCGCAGCCGCCAGGACCGCAAGATCGCCGGGGTCGCGGGCGGCCTCGGCCAGTACTTCGGCATCGATCCCCTGCTCGTGCGGCTCGGCTTCGTGGTCGCTGCCCTCATGGCCGGCTCCGGTGTCCTCGGATACCTGATCGCCTGGATCGTGCTCCCGAAGGCCGGTCCGGGCGAGGACAGGCCGGGTACCCACGGCGGCCTTCGCTCGGCGATCAGGCGCCTCGGAGCGATGGACGGGACCACCGTGCTCGCCGTCATCCTGCTGGTTGCGGCCACGTTGGTGGTTCTGATCGGCGGCGACTTCGGTGGCAGCGCGGTGGTGGCGGCCGCCCTCATCGGCTTCGGCATCTACGTCCTCCACCAGGGCGGCTCCGCGGC
>JBFINV010000179.1:0-5491 GCA_041611015.1 Acidimicrobiales bacterium
GGCCGGACCGAGATCGCCGTGGTCGCTGCGGAGCTGGGCCTCGAAGTCCTCCTCGAAGGAGGCCACCGCCCGGGCCACGTCGCTGCTCGCCGCATCGCCGCCGCGCTCGGCTCCGTCCCGGTCGGTGTGCGCGTCGCCGCCGTTCGTCGCGCCGCTGCGCTCGGACCGGCCCCCGTTGCCGCCGCGCGTGGTCTCGGCGAGGGCAGCATCGTCGGTGGGCACCAGGCTGATCTTGCCGTTGGGGTCGATGTCTTCGACCCGAACGCTGATCTCCTGGCCCAGCTGGAGCACGTCCTCGACCCGGTCGATGCGCTTGGAGCCCCCGATCTTGGAGATGTGGACCAGGCCGTCACGCCCGGGCAGGATGTTCACGAAGGCCCCGAAGTTGGTGATGTTCACCACCTTGCCCGCGTACACCTGACCCACCTCGGCGGTCGGCGGATCCAGGATCAGCTCGATCTGGCGGCGGGCCTCGTAGACCGCATCCCGGTTGGGCGAGGCGATGGACACCGTGCCGACCATCCCGTCGTCGTCGACGATGACCTCGGCGCCGGTCTCCAGCTGGATGGCGTTGATGACCTTGCCCTTGGGTCCGATCACCTCGCCGATCTTGTCCATCGGGATCTCGAAGCTGACGATCTTCGGGGCGGTCTCGCGCACGTCCTCCCGAGGCTCCGGGATGGCCTGGCGCATCACCTCGAGGATCTCGAGCCGGGCCTCGCGGGCCTGCTCGAGGGCCTCGGCCAACACGTCGGCCGGGATACCGTCGATCTTGGTGTCCAGCTGCAGGGCGGTCACCACGTCGGCGGTCCCGGCGACCTTGAAGTCCATGTCGCCGTAGGCGTCCTCGGCACCCAGGATGTCGGTCAGAGGGATGTACTTGCCCTCGGTCAGGACCAGACCCATGGCGATGCCGGCGACCGCGGCCTTGACGGGCACACCGGCGTCCATCAGCGACAAGCTCGACGCGCAGACAGACGCCATCGACGTCGACCCGTTCGACGACAGGACGTCGGAGACCACCCGCAGCGTGTAGGGCCACTCCTCCTCGGTCGGGATCACCGGCAGCAGGGCCCGCTCGGCGAGCGCACCGTGGCCGATCTCGCGGCGCTTGGGCCCCCGCATGAAGCCGGCCTCACCGGTGGAGAAGGGCGGGAAGTTGTAGTGGTGCATGTAGCGCTTGCGGGTGACGGGGTCGATGCCGTCGATCATCTGGTCCATGCGCTTGGTGCCGAGCGTGGTGACGTTCAGCACCTGGGTCTCGCCCCGCTGGAAGATTCCGGACCCGTGCGCGGTGGGGAGGACCCCTACTTCGGCCGACAGCGGTCGCAGGTCGCGGGGGCCGCGCCCGTCGATGCGGAGGCTCTCCTCGGCGATTCGCTTGCGGACCACCTCCTTGGTGATGGCGCGCATCGCGGCCTTGATCATCTTCTCGGCATTCTCGTTCTCGGCGAAGCTCGGCAGCACCTCGTCGAGGATGGCCTCGCGGACCTCGTCCTCGGCGGCGCCCCGCTCGGCCTTGTCGGCGATCTGCTGGGTGGCAGCCAAGCGGTCGCGGCCAGCGGCGTCGACCGCAGCGAAGATCTCGTCGCTGTAGTCGACCGCGGGGGTGAACTCCATCTTGGGCTTCACGCCCGCCGCGGCGATGAGCTGGCGCTGGAGGGCGATGGCCTCCTTGATGGGCTCCTTGGCGGCCTCGAGACCCGACGCCAGGACCACCTCGTCGACCTTGGGCGCACCCGTCTCGTAGTAGCGCCAGGCCTCCTGGGTACCGCCTGCTTCGACCATCATGACGGCCACGTCGCCGTCGTCCAGCAGCCGGCCCGCGACCACCATCTCGAAGGTGGACTCGTCACCCTCCTGGTAGGTGGGATGCACGATCCACTCGCCTTCCTGGCTGTAGGCGATGCGGACGCAGCCCAGCGGGCCCTGGAACGGGATCTCGGACATGCTCAGCGCCGCCGACGCGGCGTTGATGGAGATGACGTCGTAGGGGTTCGCCTGGTCGGCGCCGAGCACCGTGCCCACGACGTGGACGTCGTTGCGGAACCCTTCGGGGAACAGCGGCCGCAGCGGCCGATCGGTGAGCCGGCAGGCGAGGATGGCCTGCTCGCTGGCCCGGCCCTCCCGGCGGAAGAACGAGCCGGGGATCTTGCCGGCTGCGTAGCTCCGCTCCTCGAAGTCGACGGTGAGCGGGAAGAAATCGGTTCCCGGCCGCACCGACGTGTTGGCCGTGGCGGTGACGAGGACCGTGGTGGACCCCATGCTCACGACCACGGCGCCGCTGGCGAGGCCGGCCAGCTTGCCGGTCTCCAGCGTCATGATCTTGTCCTCGGCCCCGACCGGGCCCGAGACGGAAATGGCTTCCGCCATCGTTGCTCCTTCCAGAGGTCGCCCTGCGACCTCGTGTGTACGCTCCGGCGGTCGATCCGTCCGAGCGCTCGATGGCGGAGCCCAGCTTCCCAGTTGGAGGGGTCCGGACCCGGTGCGGCGGTTGCCCGGGCCCCTTCAACTGGCAGCTGACCTGCTCGCCATCGAGATGGGTGTTGTGGGTTGTCGTCTTTCGTTTCCGTCAAGCCGGTCCGGGTTGGGCCCCGGAACCAGCCGAGCGGCCCGGAGGCCGCTCGTGGGTGTTGCTCTTAGTTTGCTATCTGCGGAGCCCGAGCTTGGCGATGATGGCTCGGTACCGCTCGACGTCGTTCTTGGCGACGTAGTCGAGCATTCGCCGTCTGCGGCCGACGAGCATCAGCAGACCTCGCCGGCTGTGATGGTCCTTCTTGTGGACCTTCAGGTGCTCGGTGAGGTGATCGATGCGATCGGTCAGCAGCGCGATCTGCACCTCGGGCGAGCCCGTGTCGGACTCGTGCAACCGGTTCTCGGTGATGGTGTCGATCTTGGGCGGAAGGTTCGCGGCCATGTGTTCCTTGCGTCGGGTTTCCAGACCCGGCTCCTCGGTTCGACTGGTGCGAGACCAGGAGCCACGTGGTGGTGATCGCCGCCCACCCTGATCAGGGGGACGTTACGCAACCGAGCCCACGCCTCGGTGGGCTCGGATAGAGGCTACCGGCCCCCGTTCCCAAATCCCTCGTGCGCTCCGCCCGCGGGTGGCGCCGCTCCCTGGTCCCCGAGCCCGGTGAGTATGTCCCGGGTGCGCTGGACGTCGCGCTTGAGCTGGGCCGCCAGGGCGTCGATGCCCTCGAAGCGCTGCTCGCTCCGCAGGAACTGCTCGAACTCCACGTGGGCCTGCTCGCCGTAGAGCTCGCCGTCGAAGTCGAGCAGGTGCGCCTCCAGGAGCGACTGCTCGGCGTGTTCGTAGAAGGTGGGGCGCCGGCCGATGTTGATGGCCGCCATGTGGCGCTCGCCGCTGGGGCGCTGGTACCAGCCGGCGTAGACCGCGTCTGCCGGCCAGGCCATGTCGGTCGAGACCGGCACGTTGGCGGTCGGGAAGCCGATGGTCCGCCCCCGCCGGTCACCTTCGATGACCTGACCCCGCATCTCGAAGCGCCGGCCCAGCATGGCGTTGACCGCCCTCATGTCGCCGCCTGCGAGCTTGCGGCGGATGGCCGTTGACGAGACCGGCTCGGGCGCGTCGGGGGTGGCCTTCACCAGGTCCAGGCCGGTGACGTCGATGCCGTGCTGCTCCCCCTCGCGCAGCAGCAGCTCCACGTTGCCCTCCCGCCCGTGACCGAAGTGGAAGTCGGCGCCGACGACGATGGTCTGGGCCCGGACCGCGTCGACGAAGACCTGGCGGAAGAAGTCGACGGCACTGGTCTGGGATCGCTCTGCGGTGAACTCGATGAGGTAGACGTACTCGATGCCGTGCTCCTCGAGCAGCTCGAGCTTCTGGTCGAGGGTGGTCAGCAGCTTGGGCGCGTTCTCGGGGCGGATCACGTGCGCGGGGTGCCGATCGAAGGTCACCACCGCCGTGGCCAGCCCGGCATCGTCGGCGCGCTCTCGCAGCTGGCGCAGCAGCGCCTGGTGACCCAGGTGGACGCCGTCGTAGACCCCGATGCTCACCGCAGTGCCGGCGACCGAGTCGGGGATCGCGGAACCATCGGCGATCAGCTGCATGGCCATCCGAATCAACGCTACCGGCTGTGAGATCGATCGCTCACGACGCCGGAGCCACCACGACTGCAGGCTTCACCGACCCCTCCCGGTACCGCTCGTAGACGGCGAGGAGCCGGCCGCTCGGGTCCTGGATCGCCCAGGGGCCGGGACCACTGGCGCCGATCGCCGCGGCGTCGATCGCCCGCCCGTGCCTGACCGCGGTCGCCAGCTCACCCTCGACCACCACAACCGGTCTGCCGGCCAGCCCCTCGGCGAGGTCGATCAGCTCGATCTGGGCGAGCGGACGGGCCGCCGCCTCGTCGAAGGGCCCCACGGCGGTCCGGCGCAGCGTCAGCAGGTGGGCTCCCCCACCGAGAGCCGTGCCGAGATCCGCCGCCAGGGTGCGGATGTAGGTCCCCGACGAGCACCGCACCCGCAGACCGAAGACGTCGGGCCGGTCGGTCGGCTCCACCGACAGCTCGTGGATCGTGACCGGCCGCGGCGCCCGCTCGACGACCTCGCCGGCGCGAGCGAGCTCGTGGAGGCGGCGGCCGCCCACCTTGACCGCCGACACCATCGGCGGGATCTGCTCGATGTCGCCGACGAAGCCCGCGGCGGCCTCCTCCAGCGCGGCCAGGTCCACGCCGGTCATGTCGTGGCGAGCCGTGACCTCACCCTCGGCATCCAGGGTGGTGGTCTCCACACCCAGCTGGAGCGTGGCTTCGTAGGTCTTCGGGAGCTCGGTGATGAAGCGGAGCAAGCGGGTGCCCCGAC
The DNA here is from genome assembly GCA_041611015.1 of Acidimicrobiales bacterium. GTDB lineage: Bacteria > Actinomycetota > Acidimicrobiia > Acidimicrobiales > UBA8592 > JBFINV01. The sequence goes on from JBFINV010000179.1 coordinate 4,825, forward strand.
CCACGCCCAGCACCAGGACGCCTGTGGCCGGCGGATCCAGGGTGCCAGCGTGGCCCACCTTGCGGGTCCCCAGCAGCTTGCGGGCCCGGGCCACCACGTCGTGGCTGGTCCAGCCGGCCTCCTTGTCGACGACAGCGAACCCGTCGGGCCCGGCCCCGCCCACGGTCCGTCAGCTCACAGCTCGCCGGACTGCTTGAGCTCGGCGATGATCTCCTCGACCCGCCCACCGCTGGCGATGGCGGGGTCGGCGACGAACTCGAGCTCGGGAACCCGACGCACCCGGGCTTGCTCGCCGATGGCCTTGCGGAGCTGGCCCCGGTGGTGTTCCAGGGCCGCCATGGTGTCGCCGAGATCGCCCTCGAGGCTCGACAGGTACACCTTGGCCCGAGTGAGCTCGCTGTCGACGTCGACACCGCTGATGCTCACCAGCCCGAGTCGGTCGTCGTCGACGCGCTCCAGCTCCGACGCCAGGATCTCACGCAGCAGCTCGTTGAGGCGGGCGGTGCGTGGATAGTCACGGGGAGCATTCCGGCGCCTCTTGGCCATGACCTCACCATAGCGAGCCGGGGCCGAACCACCCCGACCCGACCCCTTCGGTCAGGCGTCGACCTCCAGCCAGTGCCGCTCCGCGCCGAGGACCTCGAGGTCGGGCCGAGCCCACACGAAC
>JBFINV010000180.1:0-5465 GCA_041611015.1 Acidimicrobiales bacterium
CTCCTGCCCAGGTGGTGGCAGAAGCCGCCGATGAGCGATCTCGACCGTGATCTGCGCGGGTACGACCTGCGCTCGGTGTTCCAAGGCGAGCTGCACCCGTTCTCGCCCGCGCTGGAGTGGGCGGACCAGCCCGGCCCGGATGGTCAGCAGGGCCTGGCCTTCGACGCCACGTTGTCGAGCCTCTACGAGGGGCCACCGAAATCGGTCCACGGCGGCTACCTCGCCGGGCTGTTCGACGAGCTGCTCGGTGCCGTCCAGGTGCGGGCCCAGCGGACGCCGGGCTGGACCGGCCGGCTCGCGGTGCGATACCGATCGATGACCCCGTTGCACGTCCCGCTCCGTTTCCACGGCTGGGTGGTGGAGTCCAACGGGAGGCGGTTGCGGACCGCCGGGAGCTGTCGTGCCGAGGGCCGGTTGTGTGCCACCGCCGAGGCGCTGTTCGTCCGCCCGGTCAGCGGGAAGGGGTGAGCGTGGCCGCCAGTGGCGAACGGGTGGCGGACCGGCCCGAGGGGCTGCGGGGGTTGCGCCGCGGTGGTGACATACACGCCGCCATCGACCTGGGCACCAACTCCTTCCACCTGGTGGTGGCCCGGGTGGACGCCGAGGGCCGCTTCGACGTGGTGGCCGCGGAGAAGGAGATGGTGCGCCTGGGCTCGGGCGCAGGCGACATGAGTGCCCTGACGCCCGAGGCCATCGAGCGCGGTATCGACACCCTCCGCCGCTTCCGGCAGGTCGCCGAGAGCTTCGGCGCCGACGTCACCGCCGTTGCCACCTCGGCCCTACGGGAAGCCGCCAACCGCAAGACGTTCCTCGACCGGGCGTGGACCGACGCCGGGGTGGCGGTGGAGGTGGTGTCCGGCGTGGAGGAGGCCCGCCTCATCCACCTCGGGGTGATCCAGTCCCTGCCGTTGTTCGAGGACCGGATCCTGGTGGTCGACATCGGCGGCGGCAGCACCGAGCTGCTGGTCGGGCGGGGGCGCGACGTGCTCTCTGTCCACAGCACCAAGCTCGGCGCCATCCGTCTCACCGACCGGTTCTTCCCGGGCGGTGAGGCCAAGCCCAAGGCGGTCAAGCAGTGCCGGACCCACGTGCGCTCGTTCCTGGTACCGGTGGTCCGCCAGGTTCGCGAGCACCAACCGTTCACCCCGGTCGGCAGCTCGGGCACCATCACCACAGTGGCGCGGATGGTGGTGGCCCGCCGGGGTGGCGACCACATGGCGCCGACCAACGGCGTGGAGTTCACCGCCGAGGAGCTGCACGACGTGGTGGAGGACGTCGTGGGTCGCCGCCGGCCCGACGACCGGTCCGGCATCGACGGGCTCGATGACCGGCGCCGGGACATCATCGTCGCCGGCGTGCTCCTGCTGGAGCAGATCTTCGAGGGGCTGGGGCTCCAGCGCATGGTCGTGTCCGACGCCGCCTTGCGTGAGGGAATCCTCCTGGATCTGGTGAGCCGCTCGGGCGAGCCGTCGTTCCATCACCTGAGCGACATCCGCCGGCAGTCGGTGTTGCGGATGGCCGAGCTGTACCACGAGGACCTGGTCCACATCCAGGCCGCCACCGACATCGCGCTCGAGCTCTTCGATGCCCTCGAGCCGGTTCACGGGCTCGGGCTCGACGAACGCGACCTGCTGGAGGCTGCGGGCATGCTGCACAACGTGGGCCTGTTCATCTCGCATGCGGCCCACCACAAGCACTCGTACTACGTGGTGCGCAACACCGACCAACTCAGCGGGTTCACCGATCGGGAGGTCGAGCTCATCGCCCAGGTGGCCAGGTACCACCGCAAGAGCGCGCCCAAGGCGGGCCACCAGGAGTTCCAGGCGCTGGAGCGGGGCGACCAGCACACGGTCCGGGTGCTGGCCGGGCTCCTGCGCATCGCCATCGCCCTCGACCGGACCCGCCAGGGCGCGGTGCGTGACATCGGGATCCAGGTCGACGATGAGCTCGTCACCATCAGCGTCCACGTCCCCGCCGGCGCCGACTACTCGCTCGAGCAGTACACCGCAGACCAGCGCAAGGCCCTACTCGCCAGCGCCCTCGGGCGCCAGGTGCGGGTCCAGGTGGTGAGCCGTTGACGAACGTGCTGTACCTGTGCACCGGCAACGCGGCCCGGTCGGTCATGGCCACCGTGATGACCCGGGAGTGGGCGCCGACGCTCGGGGCCCGGGGAGCGGGGACCTTCTCCATCCCCGGCTTGCCGATGAGCCAGCGCACCCGGGCGGCGCTCGCCGAGATGGGCCTGGCCGATCCCGACCACCGGAGCCGCCAGCTCGGACCCGGCGACGCCGAGTGGGCCGACGTGATCGTCGGCTTCGAGCCGGACCACGTGGCCTACGTCCGACGTGAGCACCCCGACGTGGCTGCGGTCACGGCCACCCTGCCCCGGCTGGCCCGCGATCTGGGCCCGCCCGACGAGCCGCTGACCGACCGCCTGGCGGCCCTCGACCTGGCGGCGATCGAGGTCGAGGGTTGGGAGGAGATCGTGGACCCGGCCGGTGGCAGCCAGGACGTGTTCCACCGCTGTGCCGCAGAGGTCCGGGCCGCCCTCGAGGTGGTCCTGCCCCGCATGACGCCGTGCCGGGGGCGATGAGGCCCGGCGCCGATCGAACCAGCCCGGCGCGGACCCCCCGCTGGCGAGGCCGGCTGCACAAGTGGTGCTTCGTGGCCTCGATCCCGGCCGGGGTCGCCCTGGTGGCCACGGCCCCGACCGGCCGTGCCGCCTTTGCGGGGGCGGTCTTCGCCTACGGGATCTCGTTGATGTTCGGCGCCAGCGCCCTGTTCCATCGCACGTCGTTCGACGACCACGGCTGGCACCGGTTCCGCCGGGTCGACCACGCCGCCATCTACATCTGCATCGCCGGGGGGTTCACGCCCTTCGGCATGATCGCCCTCGACGGCTGGTCCGCCCGGGCGTTCCTCGGCGCGGGCTGGGTCGGGGCTGGGCTGGGCATCACCCTGCGGTTCCTCCCCTTCCGCCCGCCCTACGGGATGATGAACACCCTCTTCCTGACCTTGGGCTGGGTGTCGGTGCTGGTCTTCCCCGAGCTGTGGGACAACGTCGGCCACGGCTGGATGATCCTGGTGATGGCCGGCGGGCTGATCTACACCCTCGGCGCACTCGTGGTGGGGGCCCGCTGGCCCGATCCGTGGCCGGACTTCTTCGGCTACCACGAGGTCTGGCACGCCATGGTGGCCCTGGCGGCGACGCTGCACTACCTGGTCGTGGCCTTCGAGGTGCTCCCCATGGCGGCGCCCTAGCGCTCAGGGGCGGTCGGCTGGTGCCGATGGGAACCGGTGAGCGGACCCGTCGGCTGGATGATCGCGTCGCGCGACCGCGATCCGGCGCGCATCCGCGAGCGGGTCTTCGAGCCGCCCACCCGCATGGAGTGGCTGGTGGCAGGATGCATCGGGTTGATCCTGGTGCTGGCCACCCGCTACGTGGGCTCGGGCATCGACTGGGAGATCTTCGCGGGGGCCGCCGACGGGCGCATGACGTCCGAGTACGGGCTCGGTTACTACTACGCCTACTGGCTGTTGCCGATCTTCGACCTGTACGACACCGCGGGCGTGGTCGGTCAGCTGGCGTGGTCGATGACCAACGTGGCCGGCCTCTGGTTCGCCGCCCGGGTCTTCGGCGCCCGCCCAGCGGTATTGCTGGCGGGCTTCGGCGCGCTCATGGCCTTCTACACGGGGACCATCACGGGGGTGGCCCTGGGGGCCCTGGCCGGCGTGCGGTGGGCGGCCTCGGAGCGCCGCTGCGTGCTCGCCGGTGGTCTCACGCTGCTGTCGGTCGCCAAGCCACAGTGGGGCGTCCCCCTCACGCTGCTCGTCCTGGCGCAGGCCCGCCCGCGACTCCTCGATCTGGCCCGGCTGGCGCTTATTCCGGTGCCCGTGTTCTGCGCCAGCATCGCGGTGTATGGCTGGTGGCCGGGCGACATCTGGGCCCGGGCCGCCGAGAACCCGCCGGTCGGCAACGGCTCCCTGTGGGTCTTCGTCGGTCCCGCAGCGCTGCTGCTCTGGCTGCCGGTGGTGTTGCCCATGGAGCCGACGAGGCGCCTGGCCCTGGTGGCGGCCGCGTCGATGATGGGGGTCCCGTACGTTCAGCAGTACGACTTCGCGGTGCTCTGGGTGATGGCGACCGACGGCTTGGGGCTGCTCAGCTACTTGCACGGGCCCGTGTTCCACTTCTTCGGGGAGCGGGTGGTGCGGGCCGTTCTCATCGCCCCCACCCTGGCTGCCTACTGGCTGCTGGCCCGCCCGCCCGTCGAGGCGTGGTGGCGACAGCGCCGACCCGCGACCGGCGGCCAGGCCGGGCAACCCGCCCGAGGGTGATGCGGGCCCCGTTAGCATCGACGGCCATGAGGAAGCTCTGGAGTCGCCTGGACCACTCCGTCCGGGTCGCCCTGCTCGCCGGCGTGGTGCTCGCCCTGGCGTCGATACCGCTCCACACCCTCGTGGCGTTGGCCGTGGGACTGGCCGCAGCCACCGTTCTGGGCTACCTCTACCCCGCCGACGCCACCCGGGTGGGTGTGGTCGTCGCCCTCCCCATCCTGACCGTGGCGTTCATCACCGGCCTGGCCCGGGGGTTCAGCGCCACCGTGCTCGTCATCTTCCTGGCCTGCAGCCTGGTGCTTCCGGTCGGCCTCGCCCGCATGGGCGCCAGCGTGCGTGAGGGCCGTCCGGCGACATGATCGCCGCCGAGGCTGCCGATTGCCCGCCCCCCTGGGGCAGACTGGGCCGGTGAGCCCCACCGACCGCGCCCCCGAGGAGCCACCTCCTCCGCTTCCGGGGTTGGGCGGCAGCGCGCTGGACTCGGTGATGCCCATCGTCTTGTTCCTGGGCATCCGGCGGCTGGTCAACCTCAGCTGGGCCATCGTCGCCGCCACCCTCTGGGCCCTGAAGGTGGCCTACGTCCGCAAGCGCCGGGGACACCCCATCGGGAAGTTCCTGCCCATCGTCACCGTGGCCATCATCGCCCGGGGCACGATCGGGATCATCACCGACAGCGAGGCCGTCTATTTCGGCGTCGGTATCGGGATCAAGGCCTCGGTGGGGTTGGGCCTGATCGTGTCCGCGCTGGTGGGGCGCAACGTCATCGCCCACTACGCGCCGATGCTCTTCGGCTTCGACCGGGCCACCCGGACCCACCCGGTGTACCACCGGGCCATGGATCGGGTGGCCTGGGTGGCCGGGCTCTCCAGCCTCGTCAGCGCCGGGTTCGACGTGTGGCTCTTCAACAACTCGTCGGTGGGTGGCTATCTCACCATCCGGTTCTTCGTGAACTGGCCGTTCACCACCCTCGTGCTGTTCGGCTGCCTCGCCTATCTCGGCCGGGAGCTGTCGCGGATCCCCGGTTTCCCAGGCATCGCCGAGCTCCTCGAAGCCCGGCTGCACGAGTACGAGGACGCGCTCAAGCACCGCCGGGCGCCCCGCCCGACCGACTCCGGAGCCGACGCCACCCC
>JBFINV010000181.1:0-5446 GCA_041611015.1 Acidimicrobiales bacterium
CACGCCCACGCCGACCAGGTCGTACTCGGGGTCGAGCACGTTCGCTGCGTGGCTGGGGCTGTCGAGGAACGCCTGCCACACCGCGGCCACGCTCGAGCCCCGGCCCACGTTCTCGCCGACCTTCAGCCAGTCGGCCGGAGCTCCGGTCACGATGTCGTCGGCGTGGGCCAGGGTCGCGTTCTGGATCATCCAGGTGGTCCACTGGCGGGCCGCGGCCGTCATGTTCGGGTCGACCCGGAGCGGCTCGAGGCCGCGCGCCTGGCGGATCTCGTTGATGCGAGCCACATAGCTCGCCTCGTCATCCGGTGAGTACGACGAGGTGCTGTGGGCCGCCGCAGGCCCGGCCGGCGCCAGCAGCAGCAGCGTCCCCGCGATGAAGAGGGCAGGCAGAGACCGGAGCGCGACGCGAGGCACATGCAGCCATCGGCCAGCCGAGGGGGGGTCTGAAGGGCCGCGCGACCCTTTCGCGGCCGTGGTTGGGTCGGGCGACCCGGGCCGGGCGACCCCGGAGCGGTACATTCGTGGTGCCAGGAGGGGAGTCGTGTCGAACATCAGCGCCCTCGTCGAGGAGCACGCAGGCAGCCCGAAGGTGGCGTTGCACCACCACGCCGGAACGGTCACGTACGCCGATCTGGTGACGCGGATCCGCCGGCTCCACGCCGGGCTGGTCGCCCGGGGCATCGAGCCCGGGCACCGGGTGATGCTGCGGGCTGGCACCACCCCGGACTTCGTCGTCGGGCTCTTCGGGATCCTCCACTGCGGCGCGGTGGCCGTCCCCGCCAACCCCCTCTCGCCGGCGCCGGAGATGCAGGCCGAGATCGACGTGGTCCAGCCCCACCTGGTGATGGTCGGACCGGCGGCGGCCGCGCCCCTGACCCAGTGCGAGCTCGGTTGCCCGGTGGTGGCGCTCCCCGGAGCCTCGGTGCCCGGAGCGATCGACTACGCCGACGTCGACATCGACGCCGCTCCCGAGCTCGTCGAGCGCGATCCCTCCGACCTGGCCGTGTTGTTGTTCACCAGCGGCACCGCGGGGGCGCCCAAGGCCGCCATGCTCACCCACGGCAACCTGCTCGCCAACGTCCGGCAGGTCGAGGCCCACGCGGCCGGTCTCGCCGGCCCCGACGACGTGGCCCTGGGCGTGCTGCCGCTGTTCCACATACTCGGGCTCAACCTCCTGCTGGGGGTGATCATCCGGGCCGGGGCCTCGGTGGTGCTGGTCGAGCGCTTCGACCCCGCCGGGGTCATCGAGCTCGTCGAGCGCCACGGGGTCACCGCGATCACCGGCCCCCCCGCCATGTGGCAAGCCCTCGCCGACCATCCCGAGGCGTCGCCGGAGGACTTCACCACCGTCCGGGTGGCGGTGTCGGGAGCCGCGGGTCTGTCCCGGGAGGTGGTCCAGCGGGTGCAGGATCGCCTCGGCCTGACCCTGACCCAGGGCTACGGGCTCACCGAGGCCGCGCCGGTGCTCACGCTGGGCGCAGGCACCGGGGCCCCACCCACCTCGGTGGGGCGACCCGTGCCCGGGGTGCAGCTGCGCCTCGTGGGGCCCGATGGCGCCGACGTGCCCGCCGGCGACGAGGGCGAGATCTGGGCTCGCGGCGACAACGTCTTCCCGGGCTACTGGAACGACCCCGAGGCCAGCGCCCGGGCCCTCACACCGGACGGCTGGCTGATGACGGGCGACATCGGCGTGGTCGACGACGACGGGTTCCTGTACATCGTCGATCGCTCCAAGGACCTGATCGTGGTGTCCGGCTTCAACGTCTATCCGGGTGAGGTCGAGGCCGTGCTCAGTACTCATCACGCCGTGGCCGAGGCCGCAGTGGTGGGCGTCCCCGACCACGCCACTGGCGAGGCGGTCAAGGCCTTCTTGGTCCCGGTAGAAGGTGAGGTCCTCGACGTCAGCCAGGTCGTCGCCCACTGTGAGGAGCGCATGGCCCGCTACAAGTGCCCTCAGGTCATCGAGGTGGTCGACGAGATCCCCCGTGGTTCGGTGATCGGCAAGGTGCGGCGCCGCCAGCTGCGCGAGGCCTGAGCCGCGCCGCCGCACCTGCCCGGCCAGGACTACCGTGGGCCGATGACGGACCAGCCGCCGGAGGAGGCCTCGCCGCCGAAGCAGGCCCCGCCGCGGGAGGAGGTCCCGCCGCCGGAGGAGGCCCCGCCGCCAGAGGAGGCCCCGCCGCTGGGCTGGTTCGCCGGCACCCGGGCGGGCCGGCTGGTTCTCGGCACCCTGCTCGGTCTGTTCAGCTTCACCCTGGTGGTGTGGAACCTGCCCGACTCGGAGGTGCGCGACCAGATCCGTCCCGGCTTGCGGCCGGTGGTGAACGCGGTGGCCATCGACCAGAGCTGGTCGGTCTTCGCCCCCAACCCGACCACGATCTCCCTCGCCGTCGAGGCCGACGTGCACCTGGCCGGAGGCGAGGTGGTCCGCTTCAAGTTCCCCCACGGCGACGACCTGGTCGGGGCCTACCGGGAGTACCGCTGGCGCAAGTGGGAGCGCCGGGTCCGGCTCGATCGCTACGACCACACCTGGGGCCGGACCGCCGAGTGGGTGGCGGCCCAGTTCCCCGACGAGGACGTCGAGCGGGTGGTGCTGATCCGGCGGTTCAGCGACACTCCCGAACCGGGCTCGGGCGACGAGCGCCAGTGGGAGAGCGTGGAGTTCTTCGACCTCGACCTGCGGTCCGAGCCCGCGGGAGAACTGTCGTGAGCCCCTCCGGTGGCCGGCTGCGTCGAGGCGTCGAGGCGTTGGCGCGTAGCTGGAGCCGCTTCTGGTTCACACCCCAGCCCGGATCGACCATCACCGTCATCCGGGTGGCGCTCGGCGTCGCCTGCCTGGCCTGGGCCGGGTCGATCCTGCCCGATCTGGGGACCTTCTACTTCGACGACGGGCTCCTGCGCGAACCCAGCTACGCCGATCACCGCTTGGGTCTCTTCCAGTGGTTCACGAGCGACACCGCGGTGGTGGTGGTCTGGTCGACGATGGTGGTGGCCTCGCTGGCGCTGATCGTGGGACGCGGGGTCCGGCTGGCGGCGCCAGCGCTGTGGATCGTCACCCTGACCATGCAGCAGGGAGCTCCTGACGCCCTCAACGCCGGCGACCTCCTGCTCCGGATCTGGACGGTGTACTACGCCCTGTTCGCGGTGCTGACCCCCAGCCGGTTCCTCTCGATGCCGCTGTTCGGCCAGCGCACCGAGACCGGCTCCCGGGACTGGCCCCTGGCGCCGTCGTGGCTGCTCCGGGTGGCCCAGCTCCAGCTCACGGTCATCTACCCGGCCACGGTGATCGCCAAGCTGGACGGGGACACCTGGCGAGAGGGCACCGCCGCGCTCTACGCCCTGGGCCTACGGGACTTCGAGCGATTCTGGCTCCCGGACCTGATGCGCGAGAACCTCATCGCCGGCAACCTCATGACCTGGTTCACCCTCGGCGTGGAGCTGTCGCTGCCCTTCTTGTTGTGGACCCGGCGAACCCGCTGGCTCGGCATCGGGCTCGGGGTGCTGATGCATGCCGGTTTCGACTACACGATGCGCCTGGGCTTCTTCTTCCCGGCCATGCTGATCGGCTACCTGGCGTTCGTCCGTCCCGGGGAGATGGCTCGGGCCCTGGCATGGCTGCGGGCCCTCCCGAGTTGGCTGGTGGCGCGGCGTCGGGCGCTCGTGAACGCGTGAACGATCGTCCTAGGCTGGGGTGATGGCACCGGGGACGGCGACGGACAGGTGGCGATGAACGGGCGACGCATCCCCGACGCCACGGTGGACCGGCTGCCGGTCTACCTCCGGGTGCTGGTCGAGCTGGCCGCGACCGGCCAGGCCACGGTGTCCTCGGAGCGCCTGGCCGAGCTGGCCGGCGTGAACGCCGCCAAGGTGCGCAAGGACCTCTCCCACCTCGGCAGCTACGGCACCCGGGGGGTGGGGTACGACGTCGATTACCTGCGCTTCGAGATCACGGGCCGGCTGGGTCTGGCCCACGAGTCCGCGGTGGCCATCGTGGGGATGGGGAACCTGGGGCGGGCGCTGGCCAACCACGGAGGGTTCCGGGATCGAGGGTTCATCGTGGCTGCGCTGTACGACGTCGACCCCGCCAAGGTGGGCTCGGTGGTGGCCGGGGAGACGATCCGCCACCTCGACCAGCTCGGGGCGGCGAACGGCGCCGGCATCGACATCGGCGTCATCTGCACCCCGCCCGCGGTGGCCCAGGAGGTCGCCGACCGGCTCGTGGCCGCCGGCGTCCGGGCCATCCTCAACTTCGCGCCCACGCTGATCGCCGTCCCCCCGGAGGTGACCCTGCGCAAGGTGGACCTCACGCTGGAGCTGCAGGTGCTCAGCTTCTACCAGCAACGAGAGGCAGCCGCCGAGCGATGAGTCCCCTCGGGACCCCCCGGACCGGCCAGCTCGGCGGGTTGGAGCAGGTAGGCTGGGGCCCGCTCGTCGAGGCCAGCGATCCCCGGCGCGAGCAGGGGATCGGCACCCGGGGCCCGGGTTGGCAGACGGTGCCCCAGTCGGAGATGCTGGGTCTGGTCCGCGAGGGCCGGACCGTCGAAGCGAAGGAGCGCCCGCAGGCGTGTCGGTCGTCGTCATCGGAGTGAACAACCGGACCATGCCCCTCGACCTGTTCGAGCGGCTGGCGTTGCCGTCCGAGCAGCTCCCCAAGGCGCTGGCCGATCTGATGGGCCGGCGGCACCTGAGCGAGGCCGTGGTGCTGTCCACGTGCAACCGCACCGAGGTGTACGTCTACGCGGAGAGGTTCCACGGCGCCTACCAGGACGTGCGCGACTTCCTCGCCGAGTCCGCTCAGCTGCCCCCCGAGGCCTTCGCCGACCACGTCTACGTCAGCTACGACCACGACGCGGTACGCCACCTGTTCGCCGTCACCGCGGGCCTCGACTCCGCGGTGGTGGGTGAGAGCGAGATCCAGCGCCAGGTCAAGCTGGCCTGGGAGGCGGCCCGGATCGAGGGCACCGCCGGAGCGGCGCTCAACGAGGTGTTCCGCCGGGCGCTCGAGGTGGGCAAGCGGGTCCGGACGGACACCGGCATCTCCCGGCACATCACCTCAGTGGCCCACGCCGCAGTGGTCATGGCCGGCGAGCACCTGGACGGGCTGGCCGGCCGCCGGGTGCTGGTGCTGGGCGCCGGTGAGATGGGCCGGGGCATGGCCACGATGCTGCGCGATGCCGGCCTCGACCGGGTCATGTTCGTCAACCGGAGCCTGGACCGGGCCCACGCCCTGGCCGCGGTGTTCCACAACGGCGCCGCCGTCGGCCTCGACGGGCTCGCCGGGGCCTTGGACGAAGCCGACGTGCTCTTGACCTCCACCGGAGCCCAGTCGCTGATGGTGGATCGGGCCGAGCTGGCCCAGACGATGGGCCGACGCCAGGGCCGCGGTGTTCCACAACGGCGCCGCCGTCGGCCTCGACGGGCTCGCCGGGGCCTTGGACGAAGCCGA
>JBFINV010000182.1:0-5377 GCA_041611015.1 Acidimicrobiales bacterium
GGGCTGCCCATCGGCACCGCGCTGTTCGGGCTCGGCGTGGCCTCGGCGTTGGTCTCCCTGGGCAGCCACGTGCTCTCGATGCCCGAATTCACCACGGCCATGGTGGCCATGATCGGCATCGGTGTGGGCATCGACTACGCCCTGTTCATCGTCACCCGCTACCGGGAGAACCTGAGCGCCGGGTTCTCGGTCGAAGAAGCGGTGGTCGACTCGCTGGACACCAGCGGACGGGCGGTGCTGTTCGCCGGCCTCACCGTGATCATCTCGCTGATGGGGCTCTTCCTCATCGGCCTCAACTTCATCCAGGGCGTGGCCGTGGCCTCCTCGACCGGGGTGCTCTTGGTCATGGCGGGGTCGCTGACCCTGCTCCCGGCGCTGCTGGGGTGGGTGGGGTACCGGATCCACGAGACCACCTGGGCCGCCCTCGGTGCGGTGGCCATCACCGTGCTGGCGGTCATCGTCGGGCTGGCCACCAGGCAGGGCCTGGTGTTCGTCGGCGGTCTGCTCCTGGCCCTGGCGTTGTTCGGCGCCAGCTTCGCCATCCGACGCCTGCGTCGGCACGTGCCCCACCGGGTGGAGCCACCCAAGGAGCAGCGCTTCTGGTATCGCTGGAGCCGCTTCGTCCAGCACCGGCCCTGGCCCAGCGCCGTCGTGGCCACGGTCGGCCTGCTGGTGCTCTCGGTACCCCTCTTGTCGATCCGGCTGGGGTTCGGGGACTACGGCAACTACCCAGAGGACACGACCGTCCGCCAGGCCTACGACCTGATCGCCGAGGGCTTCGGTCCGGGAACCAACGGTCCGCTCTTCATCCTGATCGAAGGCGAGACCGCTGGCGATCAGCCTGCCCTGCAGTCGTTCGTGTCGACCGTGGAGGCCACCGAGAACGTGGCGTTCTCGGTGCCCACGCCCATCGACGACTCGTTGGCGCTGCTGGTCGTCTATCCGGACAGCGCTCCCCAGGACGCCGAGACCGCCACCCTGGTCGAGGACCTCCGCGACGAGGTCATCCCCGCGACAGGCGTGGACGCCAAGGTGGGGGGGCTCACGGCCGCGTCCACCGATTTCGCCGAGTTCTTGAGCGGTCGGCTTCCGCTGTTGATCGGCGTGGTCCTGCTGCTCAGCTTCGTGCTGCTCATGGCCGTCTTCCGCAGCCTCTTGGTGCCGCTCAAGGCGGTGATCATGAACCTGCTCTCGATCGGCGCCGCCTACGGGATCATCGTCGCCATCTTCCAGTGGGGCTGGGCCAGCGACCTGCTCGGTGTGGCCCGCCCCGGCCCCATCGAGGCGTGGATCCCCATGTTCCTGTTCGCCATCGTGTTCGGCCTGTCGATGGATTACGAGGTGTTCCTGCTGTCGCGCATCAAGGAGGAGTACGACCGCACCGGGGACAACGCCGAGGCCGTCGCCGACGGTTTGGCGGTCACCGCCAGGGTGATCACCGCGGCCGCGCTGATCATGTTCTGCGTGTTCGGAGCCTTCGTCCTGGGCGACGACCGGGCGCTGAAGCTGTTCGGCTTCGGGCTGGCGATCGCGGTTCTCCTCGACGCCACGGTCGTCCGCATGGTCCTGGTGCCGGCGACCATGGAGCTGCTGGGCGACCGCAACTGGTGGATCCCCGCGTGGCTCGACCGGATGCTGCCCGACATCGACGTCGAAGGCCACCACCTCTCGTCGCCCGACGAGCTCGTCCTGGCTCCCGAGGCCGGGGCCGACGAACCCGACGATCTCGGCGTGCCCGTGTGACGCTCAGCCCGCGACCGGCGCCGCCCGGGCCCGGCTCCCGATGCCCCATCGTCGCCGCGATCGCCTTCGGCCTCGCAGCGACGGAGCTGGCCTCGACCCGACACCGCCGCGGGATCGGCCTCGGCGGTGATTAGGGTGCCGCCGGTGCGGTTGGCGCCTTCTGGACGTGGCACTGCGAAGTACGCCCGCCGGATGGTGGGCGTGGCGGTGCTCGGCGCGGTGATCCTCACTGCGTGCGCAGACGGTTCGGCGCGACTCGACGCGCTGCGGGGAGATCCCCTCGCTGGGGTGGAGCTGCCCGACGCCATCGCCGTGCGGCTCTCGGAATCGCCCGGCAGCTTCGGCTCCGGGGTCGAGTCGCCGGCCACGGTCCGCCGCACATTCACGGTTCCCGACGGTGGTGTCCCGGCCGCCATGGAGGCCCTGGCCGACGCAGCGCGCGCCGCCGGCTGGACCGTCACCCCTCGCGTTCCCACCGGCTTCGTGGGCAAGAAGGACGTGGACGGGTACCTCGCCCAGCTCTTGATCGCCGGCGTCGAGAACGAGAACGTGACCTGGGTGGAGATCTCCACCCGCGATTCATGAGGAGATGAATGTGGGCACGACGGCGCCGGGTTGGACGGATGGCGTCGCTGACTGTCGATCGCAGTGCTGGCGGGCCCGATGGTGGCCGCTGCGACGCCCTGGCCAAGAACGACGACGTCGAGCTGGGGTCGAAGTCCGGGGAGGTCCTCTGGGACACCGACCGCTACGCGGCGCGGGAGGGTAGGGAGCGGGGCCGCTTGGCGACATCGCCCAGGAGGCTGGCCAGGATCAACGACGACATGATCGCACCACCGGCGCCGCCGATGATCAGCGCCGGGTCGGCCACGGCCGAGCCGTAGCCGAACCAGGCCACGGCCTCGACCCAGGCCAGGGCCCAGGTGGTGGGCGCAACCCCGTCGGCCCGCTCGGCCCGGAGGGCCGTCCAGGCCGCAGGCGCGAACTGGACCGCGTAGGACAGTCCGAGGACCACCCCGGCAGCCGGCATGCCCGACAACAGGAGGGCCGCGGCAGGTGCCACCGAGGAGCCCACCCCGCCGAGCACGAAGCGGGGCACCACCGCCGGGCCCACGATCCGCGAGAACTCGACTGCGATGACGCTGTAGAGGACGGCGCCGATCGCGGTGACCGGCGCCAGGCCCAACACCTGCTGGTGGAGGGCGTAGGCCACCCACCACACGTTGGTGGCCATGCCGACGCCGACCCAAAGGGGCGAGACCCCATCCACCCGCTGGCCCCGCCGGAGACGGAGCACCTGAGGCAGGACCATGCTGGCCCCGGTGATGTTGGCCACCACGACCACCGCTGACAGCACGAACGTTCCCATGACTCGCCTCCCCTCGACCTCGGTTCGGAGTGTGTAAGGTTTGAAACTCTTTTAGATCATTACAGCAGTGTAAGGATCTAAATCGATCTAGCCACGCACGTCAAGGGAACTGGCTAGAATTCCGGTGTGCACATCGCCACACCCAGCCAGGCTGAGGTGAGGGCCACGCTCGAGACCGCGTTCGCCCTGGCCAACGGCATCCGAGCCGGCGAGGTCGACGTGCGCCAGGTGCTGACCGACGCCGGCTTCAGCCGGACCGAGGCTGCGTCCGAGGCCTCGGTGGCCCGGCTCGAGGCCAGGCTGAGACACCTGGTCCCCCTGCTCGTCGAGCTCGCTGACATGGACACCGCCACGGCCGCCAGCCGGCTGAACGAGGAGCTGACCGAGCTCCCCATCGCGCCGGCAGTCGTGGACCACGACGGTGTGGGGCCCCATCTGCACTGGACGTCCAGCACCGCCCGCTTCGACGACCAGGTGATGGCCGACATCCTGATGGCCCTGGCCCAGGAGGTGTGCGACAACGGCACAGCCCGGTTCGGCCGCTGCGGCGCGTCGGACTGCGAGGATCTGTTCTACGACACCACCCGGAACCGTTCTCGGCGGTTCTGCGCCGACCCCCGCTGCGCCAGCCGTACCCACACCGCCGACCACCGGGCCCGCCAGAGCCGCAGCAGCTGAGCGCCGAGCCGGTCCCGCCGGCACGGCGCCAGGCGTGCTAGCACTCAGCCATGGGTCAGGGCTGGAGGCATCCGGGGCGGCTGGGTGCGGCGCTCTACGCGCTGGCTGCGCTGCTGACAGGCGGCCTGGTCACCGTCATCACCCGGCTCCGCATCGCCAAGCACAAGGGCCGCCGGCGGGCGGCGCGGGCCTTGCCCGAGGGGCCGATCATCATCGTGTCGAACCACGCCAGCTACGCAGACGGGTTCCTGCTGGCCCTGGTCTGTCGCCGCCTGGGCCGCTCCGTGCGTCTGCTCGCCACCGCCGGGGTCTTCCGGCTGCCGGTGGTGGGGCGGCTGGCCCGACGCGTCGGTTTCATCCCCGTCGAGCGGGGCTCGATGACCGCGGTCAGGTCGCTCGACCAAGCCGCCGAGGCCCTGGCTGCCGGCGAGGCCATCGGCATCTTCCCCGAAGGTCGCACCACCCGGGACCCCGACCACTGGCCGGAGCGGGCCAAGACCGGCGCGGTGCGCCTGGCGTTGCGCACCGGGGCGCCGATCGTGCCCATGGCGATGGTCGGCACCCATCGGGTGCTGGACAAGAAGCGCCCAGTCCGCTCGATCCTGCGCAACGTGATCCTGCGCCCGAAGGTGCTCACCGACGTGGGCGAGCCCATCGACATCCGGGCCCTGGCCGGTGGGGAAACGGCCACCCCGGCCCGGGTCCGGGAGCTGTCCGATCACGTGATGGGCCAGATCGTGGACCTGGTCGAGGCCCTCCGAGACGAGGTGGCCCCCCACCCCGCGGGCGTGGAAGCGCAGTAGGCTCCGCATCACTTCCCTCTCGACGTTCCGACGACGAGGGTGGCCCATGCCCATCGACGAGAGCAGTCGCCTCCGCTTCCACCGATGGTTGCTGCAGCACGATCTGGACGAGCAGGTGGCGGATGCGATACTGGCATCGATGCCGCCGTACGACTGGCACGAGCTGGCCACCAAAGCCGACCTCCAGGCTCTCGAGCACCGGATCGATCATCGCTTCGAGCTGATCGAGATGCGGCTCGATCACCACAGCGAGCGCTTTGCAGGAATCGACAAGCGCTTGGACGGGTTCGACACCAGGCTCGCCGGGATGGCCCAGGAGATCAGGGCCGTCCTGTTCACGCTGATCGGCCTCACCGTGAGCGTCCTGCTCGCCGGCGCCAGCACCCTCTTCGGCTGACCCCGCACCCGTCGCCGGCGCCAGCACCCTTTTCGGCTGACCCCGCACCCGTCGCCGGCGCCAGCACCTCTTCGGCTGACCCCGCAGCCGACGCCCGGCCACACTGTCGGAGTGGACAAGCAGGGCTGGCGCGAGACCGTCTGGGACCGGATGACGGCCGAGGGCGTCGCCGGCTTCCCGGGGGCCCGGGGTCGGATCCCCAACTTCACCGGCGCACCTTATTGGCCATTGCCCTGCGTCTAAAAAAAGAAAAGCTGTATTCGGTTCGCGATATTGAATCCTTGATTAAAATGGTAAGTGAAGGAGACCCGGCAGCTATTCGGGAAGAACTGGTGCAAAAAAATGTGATCCACCGCCAGGAAGACGGCCGTTATCTACGCGACACCA
>JBFINV010000183.1:0-5357 GCA_041611015.1 Acidimicrobiales bacterium
CAGCGGTGGCCACAGCACCAGCCGTCGGGCCCAGCGACCCGAGCCGATTCGCATGCCGTCCGCCACTAGTGCCCCGAGTCGGAGGTGCGGTGAGTAACTCGGTGGAGAATGCGCTGGCCGGCAAGGCGCAGGCTCGAAGGCGCACTCATGAGCGTGCGTCGAGAGCCTGCAACGCTGCTGGGCGGCGTAGGCGACAGCGAGTTCACCGGCGAACTTCCGATTCGGGGCACTAGAACTGGCGGCGGATCGCCCAGAGGTCGGGGAAGACCTGCTCGAAGATGGTCGGGCGCAGGAACTTCACGCCCAGCGACCCTCCCGTGCCCACCTTGTCCCCGATGGTGCGCTCCACGATCTTGTAATGACGGTAGCGCCACTCCTGCAGGATCTCGTCGAAGTCGATCATCAGCTCGAACAGCACCACGTAGGAGCCCTCGGAGCGGTACAGCCGGGCGATGCCGTCCTGCACGGTCTCGTTGGGCTCGGTCCCCGCGGTCGGGGGCCGGTCGCGGACCTCGGCCGGGATCTCGACGCCGCGCTGTTCGAGGAAGTCGTAGAAGTGATCGACCAGCGAGCGCTCCGACAGCCTGCGCTCGGCTGCAGCCCGACCGGGGAGGTCCTCGGGGTAGTGCCGGTAGATCCCCGCGTGCTTGCGGCCCAGGGTGTGCTCGAGCTCACGGAACTGCATCGACTGGAACCCACTGCTGCTCTCCAGTCGGTCCCGGAAGCGCAGGAACGACAGGGGGGTCATGGTCTCCAGGGCGGTGAACTGGTCGATCAGCACCCGGACGATGGCCACGCAGCGGCGGAAGCTGCTGATCACCCGGAACAGGTGGTTGTCGGACAGGTCCGACTTGATCTTGTCGAGCTCGTGGAGCAGCACCTTGAACCACAGCTCGCTGGCCTGGTGAATGGTGATGAAGAGCAGCTCGTCGTGCTCTTCGGGCTCGGAGCGGGGCCGCTGGAGTGCGAGCAGCTCGTCCAGACGGAGGTAGGTGGCGTAGTTGAGCTCGTGGTCCGGTTCGGTCATCACACCGAGAAGATGATCACGGCCGGCCCCTCCGGCGCCAGCGCCCCGGCATGATCGGCGTCCCGGCTGCGCCCCCGGCGCTCACAGGCTCAGTCCACCCGCTCGAAGCGGACGTGGCGGGTTGCGGGATCGACCGACACCAGCCGCACCCGGATCTGCTCACCCAGAGCCACCTTCGGCTTCAGGCTGGCGATGACCGCCGGCTCCCGGAGCTGGATGATGGCCTTGTCCCGCCGGTGGTTCACAACCGTGGCGTCGAACACCGCGCCCACCGAGGGTTCGAGCACCTTGGCCTCCATGTAGTCGAACATGGCGCGCTCCAGGGCCTGCTCCCGCTGCCGTGTCCGTCCCATGATCGAGGGCAGCGCCGGCAGCATGTGCAATGCCCATCCCGGAGGGTGTCTCTCGGCGCAGATCGCCAGGAGCACCTCGTTGGCGTATCGGTCGCACACCCGGCGCAGCGGAGCGGTGACATGGGCGTAGGGCGCGGCGATGGCCGAGTGCTCGTGGTCCTCGGGGATCTCGCCGGCCTCGGTGAAGGCCACGTAGCCGGCGCCACGCAGCGCCCGAGCGGCGCGCACCAGGAGCGTGACCTCCCGGGGGTCGGCCGGGTCCAGACCCCGGAGCCGTTCGGCGTAGCCCACGGTGTCGGGCCAGTCGAGGTCCAGGCCGCGAGCGGTCCGACGCAGGCCGGCGACGACGTCGCCGTCGGGCGGGGGCAGGGTGCGGAGGATCCCGGTCACGGCGTCGAGCATGATGTCGGCCGCCACCATGCCCGTCAGCAGCGAGATCTGGGCGTTCCAGTTCTCGACGGGCAGGCTGTCGTCATAGACCAGCTGGCTGTGCCCGTGGTCGTCGCGCGCGATCTCCTGGGCGGGCAGCGACAAGCTGACGGCGCCCCGCTCCCGCTCGAGCTCCTGGCGCCGGTTCCCGATCTCCGCGAGCAGCCTGAGGCTCTCGCGCCCGTCGCCGTTGCCGATCGCGGTCTGGGCCATGCGGTAGCTGATGGCTTCGGCCACGTGGACCGTTGCCCTCACCAGCCGGGCCTGTTCGACCCGCCCGGCCCCGTCGAGGTCGATCGTCCACAACACCGACGGCCGGTCCTGGCCCGGGACCAGGCTCGCGGCGTCCTCGTTGATGACCTCGGGGTGCAGCGATTCGCGCCGGTCGGGACCGTAGAGGGTGACCCCTCGCTCGAGTGACGCAGCCTCGAGGGCACCGCCCGGAGCGACGAAGGCCGCCAGGTCGGCGATGGCGTAGTGCACCCGGTAGCCGTCGCCGCGCCGCTCGGCCCCGTAGGCCTGGTCCAGGTCGAGGCTGCCGGGCGGGTCGATGGCCACCAGGTCGAGCTCGGTGCGGTCCTCCCACCCGGCCCGGTCCGCACCGGGGGGCAGGACCGGGCCCCGGGCCGCGGCCTCCTCGGCCTCGTCCAGGGCCTCGGGCGGGAACGGGGGAACGCCGACCTCTGCCCGGATGGCCTCGAACCCGGCGCGGAGCTCCTCGTCGTCGAGAGCGACGTGATAGCGGATGGGCGGCATGCGCCCCGCACGCTACCGGTCCGAGCCGTCGCCGGGCGTGCCATCATTCGCCGGTGCCCGAGATCAGGGAGCTGACCGAGTCCGATCGCGCCGAGGCTCTGGCGCTCAACAACGCTGCAGTCCCGGCGGTCAACGGCCACGACAGGGCCAGCTTCGCGGCGTTGCTGGCGCTGGCAGAGCGAGCGTGGGTGGCCGACGGCGACCGGCACCTGGCCGGGCTGCTCGTCGGCTTCGGGGCCGGCTCCCCGTACCGAAGCCTCAACTACCGCTGGCTGTCGGCCCGTTACGACGATTTCGCCTACGTCGACCGCGTGGTGGTCTCACCGGACCATCGCCGCCAGGGGATCGGCGCGCTGCTGTACGAGGCGTTGGCCGACCATGCCCGGGCCCTCGGGCGGTGCCGGCTGCTGTGCGAGGTGAACGTCGCGCCACCGAACCCGGTGTCCATCGCGTTCCACCAGGCTTCGGGCTGGGCCCCTGTCGGCGACCTCGAGCACACCCCCGGCAAGGTGGTGCGCTTCTTCGAGCGCCTACTGTGACTTGGGGTCCTTCTCGGTGGGCGCGGGATCGGGCTCGTCGCGCATGCCCTCCTTGAACTCCTTCTGGGCCTGACCCAGCGAGCGGGCCAGCTGGGGCAGCTTGGCCCCGCCGAAGAGCACCAGCAGGACCACCAGGATGATGATCAGCTCCGAAGAGCCGAGGCTTCCCATGATCGTCTCCTTCGATCGGCGAGGCGGGACCTAGGGCCGCACCTCGATGGCGTACTCGGGACAGTTGTCCATGGCCAGTTGGGCCTTCTCCTCCAGCTCGGCCGGCACCTCTCCGGCCACCAGCAGGATGGCGTAGCCCTCGTCGTCCACGTCGAACAGCTCGGGCGCCAGCATGTAGCACCGGTTGTGGCCCTGGCAGCGTTCCCGGTCGTAGTCGATCCTCATGGCCCCTCCACGCTGGCGAGGACCCGCACCGGCAGCTCCCGGGGCCCCCGGATCTGGCCGCCGGACCAGCGGACCGCATCGGGGTCGGGATCTGCCAGCTCGAACTCGGGGATGCGCTCGAGCCAGGTCTCCAGGGCCACGGAGAGCTCGAGTCGGGCCAGGTTGGACCCCAGGCAGCGGTGGATCCCCAGGCCGAAGGCGCCGTGGCGGTTCTGCTTGCGGTCGAGCACCACCTCGCCAGCGTCCTCGAAGGCCGCCGGATCCCGGTTCGCTGCCGGGAAGGGCAGCAGGACCCAGTCGCCCTTCTTGACCGGGCAGCCGCCCAGCTCGTGGTCGGTGGCGGCGATGCGGGCCATGGTGACGGGGGCGTAGTACCGCAGCATCTCCTCCACCGCGAAGGGCATCAGCTCGGGCTCGTCGCGCAGCCGCTGGCGGTGCTCGGGGTGCTGGGCGAAGTGCCAGATGCTGGCGCCGATGGCCGACCAGGTGGTGTCGATGCCGGCGATGAGCAGCAGGGCGATCGATCCCCGGACGTGCTCGTCGGCGAGCGGTTGGCCCTCGATGTCGGCGTTGATCAGGTAGTCGATCAGGTCGCCTTCGCCGTCGCTGCGGGGGTTGGCGCGGTGCTGGGCGATCTGGACGTCGAGGTAGTGGTCGAGGGTCTCCTCGTAGGGCAGCGACTGGTTCTGCCCGGGGTGTTCGAGGATGCGGTGGATGAAGCCCCGGAACACCTCGCCGTCGGACTCGGGCACACCGAGCATCTTGGCGATGATGCGCACCGGGATGTGCTGGGAGTAGCCCACCGCGGCGTCGACCACGTCGCCGTCGGCCGTGAGCAGCTCGTCGATCAGCTGGTGGCAGTACTCGCGGGTGTAGGGCTCCAGCTCCCGGATGGGCTTGGGCGCGAAGGGCGGCAGGAGCAACCGGCGGGCGACGGCGTGGAACGGGGGGTCGGACGTGATGGGCGGTGCTGGGCCCATCGGCGGGTCGACCATCGGCCGCAGCGGCGACACCACCACCCCCTGGCTGGTGTAGTTCTCGGTGTCGTGGGCGATGGCGCTCACGTCGTGGTGGCGGGTGGGCAGCCAGGTGCCGCCGAAGGCGTCGGAGCGAGCCACGGGGCAGCGTTCGCGCAGGTCGTCCCAGATCTCGGGGGCGTGCTGGGCCCAGTGCGCGGACGTGTGGTCGAAGTCCACCGCCCAGGGTTCGGCGGGCGGGCGTTCGAGGTCGGTCATGGGGTTCTCCCGGCGAACCAGCTGTTCGCCGTTTCCAACGTACAGGCAGCGGTGATCGGCCGCCCATCGCCCGGCGACGGGACCTCCACCCTGGGAGCGGTGTCGGCGGCCGCAGTACACTCGGTGGCCGTGTCGCTGCTGGGCCGAGTGAAGTCCGCGGTGGCCGGGCACCGTCCGGCTGCCGATCCTCTCGTCGCCGATCTGGGCCAGGCCCTGGCCGATGACCGGGTGCGCGACGACGGCGCCGAACGCTCACTGGTCGGCCACGACGCCAGCATCTTCGACGGTGGGGTGTCGGGGCCCGTCTGCTTCCCGGTGTCGGTCGAGGAGGTGCAGGCGATCATGCGGATCGCCGAGGCCTACGGGCGGGCGGTGGTGCCCCGCGGCGCCGGGACCGGCCTGGCCGGAGGGGCCATCCCGCTGGGCGCGCCGGTGGTGGTGGCCGTCACTCGCATGAATCGGGTGCTCGAAGTGGACGTCGACAACCGGGTGGCATGGGTCGAGCCGGGCGTGGTCAACCTGGACCTGACCAAGCAGCTCCGCCCGCTCGGGTTCCACTATGCGCCCGACCCGTCCAGCCAGCAGGTCTGCACCATCGGGGGCAACGTGGCCAACAACTCCG
>JBFINV010000184.1:0-5313 GCA_041611015.1 Acidimicrobiales bacterium
CCGACCACCCCCGTCCCCGGCCGGACCCGACCACCCCCGTCCCCGGCCGGACCCGACCACCCCCGTCCCCGGCCGGACCCTCCTTCCCCAGCCAACCACCCGCACACATCACCCGGCCCCTGGCCGCCGAGCGCAGCCACCTGTCGCCCCCTCTTCCCCAGCCGACCACCCGCACACAGAACCCGGCCCTCGGCCGCGCCCCGGCAGCCCCCCCCTCTTCCCCAGCCACATCATTGAACACACCGCCCGGGCCGCGGCGATCGGCCGTGCCGCCCCCACCTCCTCCCCCCCTCTCCCGGCAAACCTCTTCCCAGCGCATCCGAGTCACGCCACCCGTACCCGGATTCCCTTCTTCTCCCTGTTCTCCAGTCAACGCCCGCGTGGGCTTCGGACAATGACCGAGGGCTCGATTGGCCACTCGCTCGCGAATCTGTCCTAGGGTGGCGCCTCGTGCCCCGGACGCTCGACAGAACGCGCCCTCCGGCGGTCGGGGACCTGCAGGCCTCGGCCGGGGTCGCCGGACCCGCCGAGCACGCTCCCTCCCCTTCGGGACCGCACGCCAAGCACTCGGTGTTGTCGACGCTGTCGCTGCTGGCCGCGATCGGCCGGCGAGCCGGACCGAAGCTGCTCGAGGCCATGGCCATCCCGGCGGTGCTCTTCTACGCCAGCCTGCAGCTTTGGGGGCTCCTCGCTGCCTACACCACCGCGCTCGCCTGGTCCTACGGCGCCATCGCGGCCCGGGCCCTGACCCGACGCCCGGTCTCGGGGCTTCACTTCCTGGTCAGCGCCGGGCTGACGGGCAAGACGCTGCTCGCGGTGGCGACCGGCAGCAGCTTCCTGTACTTCGCCCAGCCGGTGCTCTCCTCGGCGGTCATGGGGTCGGTGTTCATCGGCTCCGTCGTGATCAACAGACCCATGATCGAGTGGCTGGCTGCGGATTTCGTCCCCATGGACGCCGATGCCGCCAGCCGCCGGGGCATGCAGGCGCTGTTCCGCCGGCTCACGTTCCTCTGGGGCGGGGTGATCCTCCTGAAGGGGGCCACCACCCTGGTCCTACTGCTGACGCTGTCGCTGCCCTCGTTCGTCCTCATCCGCACCCTCGCCATCTGGGGCCTCACCTTCGGCGCCATCGCGGCCACCTTCCTGCTCGCGTTCCGCACCGCCAACGCCGAGGCCCTGGTGCCGGTGGCAGTCACCGACAGCTCGCACCGCTTCGTGCTCACCTGCCGGCGGCGCCTGATCGACTGTCGGGCCTGCGCCTGACCCCTGCGACACCGCCGTCGACGTCGATCCCGTACGATCGGCGCCGATGGCGCCCAGCACCCACCAGGCGATCGACGACGCCCGCAACGATCGCATCCAGGTCTACATCAACGGCGGCTTCCACCTTCGCTCCGAGGCCAAGATCTCGGTCTTCGACAGCGGGTTCCTCGTGGGTGACGGGGTGTGGGAGGGCATCCGTCTCCACCACGGGAGCTTCGCCTTCCTGGACCGGCACCTCGACCGGCTCTTCGCCGGTGCTGCCGCCATCGGTCTCGACATCGGGATGACCCGAGCCGAGGTGGAGGCGGCGCTGGCGGAGACCGTGCGCCGCAACGACATGCACGACGGGGTGCACGTGCGGCTGATGGTCACCCGAGGGGACAAGAAGACGCCGTCGCAGCATCCGGCCAACGTGGTGGGCGGCCCGAACGTGGTGATCATCGCCGAGCACAAGGCCGCCGATCCTGCCGTGGCGGCAACAGGCATCTCGCTGTTCACCGCCACGGTGCGGCGCCCCCCGCCCGACATGCTCGACCAGCGGCTCAACTGCCACTCCAAGCTGCACGAGGTCATCGCCCTCATCCAGGCGGTCCACGCCGGGGCAGACGAGGCCCTGATGCTGGACCCGACCGGCGCGGTCGCCACCTGCAACGCCACCAACTTCTTCGTCGTGGCCGGCGGGGAGCTGTGGACCTCGACCGGGCACTACTGCCTCAACGGGATAACCCGGCGGGTGGTGCTGGAGGAGGCCCGAGCTGCGGGAATGACCGCCCTCGAGCTCCCGTTCTCGCTGACCGACGTCTACGCCGCCGACGAGGCCTTCGTGACCGGCACCTTCGGCGGCCTGACCCCGGTGGTGGCGGTCGACGGCCGCACCATCGGCACGGGAGGGCCGGGGCCGGTCACGGCCCGGCTCCGGGAGCTCTACGCCCGAGCCGTGGACGCATCAGTGGGCCGGTGATCCGGCTCAACTGCTGGTCGGGACCACGCAACGTATCGACCGCGTTCATGTACGCCTTCCGGCAGCGCTCAGACACCACGGTGGTGGACGAACCGCTGTATGCCCACTACCTCCGGGTGAGCGGCCGCGACCATCCGGGCCGCGACGAGGTGCTGGCCAGCCAGCTGGTCGACGGAACCGCGGTGGTCGAGCAGGTGATCCTGGGCGACTACAAGACGCCGGTGGTGTTCTTCAAGCAGATGGCCCACCACCTGGTCGACCTGGACCGCAGCTTCCTCGGCCGGTGCCGGAACCTGCTGCTGGTGCGCCACCCCGACGACATGCTCCGCTCCCTGGCGGTCCAGCTCCCCGACGCCACCCTCGACGACACCGGGCTCGCAGTCCAGGTGGAGCTCCTCGAGTCGATCGTCGACGCTGGCGACACCCCGATCGTGATCGACTCCCGAGTGCTGCTCGGCGACCCCCGCGCCGTGTTGGCTGAGCTGTGCGACCGATTGGGGCTGCCGTTCGAGGACGCCATGCTGTCCTGGCCTGCGGGCCCCAAGCCCGAGGACGGGGTCTGGGCCCGTCACTGGTACGACGGGGTGCACGCCTCCACCGGCTTCCTGCCCTACCGCCCCTCGGGCCGCCCCCTGCCCCAGGCGCTCCGCCCCGTTCTGGACCAGGCGATTCACCTCTACGAGCGCCTGGCTGCGTACGCGATCGGCGCCGGCTGAGCCCGTCAGAGCTCGACGGTGCCCGCCACGCAGGTGACCGCGTCGCCGCCGATCCAGATGCCGCCGTCGGCGGTGTCGACGTGCACCCTGCCTGCTCGGCCGAGGGCCGTCCCCTGGGAGGCCACGTAGGGAGCGGTCAGCTCGCCTGCGCCGAGCAGCCACTGGGCCAGGGCCGCGTTGAGGCTGCCGGTCACCGGGTCCTCGGCCGCCTGGCCCCCGGCCCGGAAGAACGCCCGGACCTCGATCGCAGCATCGCTGTCGCCGCCGGTGAGTCCGACAACCCCGACCGGGTGGGGTCCCACCACGCCGATGTCGTAGCTGTCCACCGCACCGAAGTCGGGCTCGATGGCCAACACCGCGTCGGCGTTCGCGAGCTTGACCGCCACCCAGCCCGGCCCGTTGTCGGCCCACTGGGCGTCGACCACGTCGGCGGGCTCGATTCGCAGCACCCGGCAGACCTGGTCGAGGTCGGCCTGGTCCACGGTTCCGCCTCGGATCAGCGGCGGCGCCGCAAAGGCCAGGCGACCGTCCAGCCGGCGCAGGGCGACCAACCCCACGCCGCACTCCTGGACGATCCGGTCCCGAACCTGCGGCTCGCCGCCGGCCTCGAGCCAGGCATGGCAGGTGCCGATGGTCGGGTGCCCGGCGAAGGGAAGCTCGTTGCCCGGGGTGAAGATCCGCACCCGGTAGTCCGCAGCCGGATCGGTCGGCGGCAGGAGGTAGGTGGTCTCGCTCAGGTTGGTCCAGTGAGCGAAGCGTTGCATCTCGTCGTCGGAGAGCCCGTCGCCATCGAAGACGACGGCGACCGGGTTGCCCCGGTAGGGGATCGCGGTGAAGACGTCGACCTGCTTGAACGGGCGCACCAGCGGGTCAGCTCCCGGACCGGCCTTCGGCCGTCGCCTTGATGGCAGCCAGAGTTGTCTCGATCGAGCCCTGGGTCATGTCGATCCGCTCCTGGAGCTGTTCGTCGCTCATCGCCTGCAGTGAGGGGGTCTTGTTCACGAACCACCAGCGCTCGGTGAGGGTGGTGCCGCCCTCGGTGGGCTCCAGCTCGTAGGACCACCAGGTGCAGTTGGCCTCGGCGCCACCGACCACGAACGTGAACTCGCGGCCTGGATCGGCGACCACCACCTCGCACTGGCGGGTCCACTCCCGGTCGCCTCTGCGGTTGTGGCCCTCGAACCAGTCGCCGACCTCGCCGCATCCGCCGTCCAGCCATTCGCCGCCGATGGCCTCGGGGCTCCACTCACCCATCCGGGGCAGGTCCGCGACCAGGTCGTACACGGCCTCCGGCGGCGCCGCGATCTGCACCGTTGCGTCCTTGTATGCCTGCGCGTCCTCGGGTGGTTTCATCGGGCCTCCTGTCGGGTCGCCGGGTGCGCTCAGTCTGCCCCAGCCCGGCTGGCTGTGCCTCGAAGCGTTGCCACTCCACGGCGTGATCAGGACCTTGTGCCCTGCTTCACGAGATCTCCACGCGACAGAGTGGAAGTACGTGACGAACGTGGAGAAGGTGCGCTCATGGTGTCCAAACGGTTCCTGGCTGCGGTAGGGGTCGTCACGTTGCTCGGCGGGGCTTGTGGCTCCGACAGCGAGTCCGACGTGGTCTCCACCGGCGCGATCGGCACCAAGTCCTCGACGGTCTCGCTGCTCGACCGGGAGCCGGTGCCCTACCAGGCCGGACCCGACGCGGAGATGATCGAGGTCATCGAGGTTCAAGTGGCGATGGACGAGTTCTCCTACAGCCCGGAGCGGATCGAGGTCCCCCTCGGGGCCACGGTGAGGTTCATCTTCGACAACGAGGGCGCGGTCGAGCACGAGGCCATCATCGGCACGATGGCGGAGCAGATGGCCCAGCGGCCAGGCGCCGAACCGCATGCTGATGAGCACGAAGCCGACCACGACGCCGAGAAGGCCGCCGAGCACGAAGCCGACCACGACGCCGAGAAGGCCGATGACCACGACGCCGAGAAGGCCGACGACCACGAGGCCGACATGGCCGATGAGCACGACGCCGACATGGCCGATGAGCACGACGCCGACATGGCCGACGACCACGAGGCCGAGCCGGCTGATCATGACGACACCGGGACTGCGCCTCACGACCACGACGAGGCCGAGCCGGTCGATCACGACGACACCGGCACCGCGCCCCACGACCACGAGCCCGAGCCCGCCGATCACGACGACACCGGGACTGCGCCTCACGACCACGACGAGGCCGAGCCGGCTGATCACGACGACACCGGCACCGCACCGCACGACCACGACGAGGCCGAGCCGGATGATCACGACGACACCGGCACCGCACCGCACGACCACGACCCCGAGCCGGCTGATCACGACGACACCGGCACCGCACCGCACGACCACGAC
>JBFINV010000185.1:0-5303 GCA_041611015.1 Acidimicrobiales bacterium
CCACCGGACGATCGGCTCCTCGTACGCCCTGCCCCACGCCGAGCCAGCAGAGGAGGTCCGGTGAACGCTCCCACGCCGCCCAACCCGACCGAGCACAACCAGTGGTACCCGTTCTCGGATCGTCCCCTGCCGCCGGTCGTCGACGGCAGGCGCGCCAATCCCGCGGTCATCCCCGTGACCGACCCCGACCCGCTGCCCGACCGGGCCCGGTTCGTGGTGGTGGGGGCCGGGATCCACGGCCTGTCCACCGCCTACCACCTGGCCATGGAGCTCGCCCGCAGCGGCAAGGGGGGCCCGGGCGACGTGGTGCTGCTCGACAAGCAGGGCCCGGGCGCGGGTGCCACGGGGCTGGCGTGCGGCTGCGTGCGCAACCTGTACATGACCGGGCCGCTGCACGCCATCCTCCGGGCCAGCGTCGAGGTGTGGGAGTCCGACCCCGTCAACCTCGGCTTCCAGCAGGTCGGCTATGTCTCCATCGGCGAGGCCAACCAGGAGGCCGACTACGTGCGCCTGCACGCCTCGCAGAACGACGCCGGCTACCCGTCGGACCTCTACGTCGGGTCTGACGCCCACGATTTCCTGTTGGGTTTGTGGCCCGACTTCAGAACCGACCACTGCGATGTGGTGCTGCACGAGCACCGGTCGGGCTACGCCGGGACCCACCTGGCGGTCTGGGGCCTGGACCAGAAGTGCCGTCACTGGGGGGTGCGCCGGGTGTACGGGGTGACCGTGAAGGGCTATGCCCTGGACAACTCGGGTGCGGTCACCGCGGTCGAGACCGAGCACGGCCCCATCTCCTGCGATCAGCTCGTGGTCGGCGCCGGGGCCTGGACGCCGAGGCACTGGGAGTGGCTCGGCGGGCCGTCCACCCTCGACGTGGTCTACCCCGACGGTCACGTCGAGGCCGGCGCCGACATGTGGACGTACTGGCGGCTGCTCGAGGGCGAGGTGCTGCTGCCCGACGGGGTGGACTTCCGCACCGCCCAGCATCGGGACTCGCCGGTCCTGCACGTGGAGCTCATGGACACGCCCGTGTACGGCGACGACGGTCGGATGATCCAGGACCACTTCTACTCCTACGTCCGCTACGCCGCGGAGCGGGTGGGTGCCCCCGGGCTCCAGGGGGGCACCATCCCCATCCGGCTGGGGCCCACGGCCGAGGTGGAGCCCTACGGTCACCTCAACGACCGCTACCAGGCCGACGAGTGGTTCGCCGACTATTGGTGCGCCACCCTCGCGATGCTGTTCGGGCGTTTCGAGCACCTGCGGCCCCACTTCAAGGAGCGGCGCAACGGCGGCATCGGCGCCTTCACCCCCGACAACGTGCCGGTGTTCGACCATGTCACCGACAACGCGTTCGTCATCGCCGACTCCAACCACGGGTTCAAGATGATCGGTGTGGGCAAGCTGACCGCGCGGATGCTGGTGCACGGCACGAAGCCCGACGAGCTGAAGCCCTTCACCTTCGACCGGTACCGCACGGGCGGCACCTTCGGCGACCGCAACTCGAACTGCCCGTGGGTCTGACCGCGGCCACCTACCTGGGCGAGAACACGGTCCCCATCCTGGCTGCGATCGCCGAGCGCCTCGGCGCCGGCTTCGATCCGGACAGGCCGCGGAGCTCGGCCGACGCCCGCCGCGACTGCTCCACCGCAGGCGGGCCGGACCTGATGTGGGCCTGCGGCCGGCTCACCGCCCAGCTCGTGGCCGAGGGGGTGCTCGACGGCGACGTGGTGGCGGCACCGGTGTTCGCCGGGCAGCAGGCGGCGGTCTACCACTCAGTGCTCCTGGCTCGACCCGGCGGCCCGGCGTCGCTCGCCGCCGCGGCGGGCGCCCGGCTGGCCGTCAACGAGGCCGAGTCGTGGTCGGGCCACCACGCCCTGCTGGCCCACCTCGCTGCGCTGGGGCTGTCGATCGACCAGTTCTCGACGGTGGAGTGGACGGGCTCGCACCGGGCCTCGGTGGCTGCGGTCGCCGAGGGTCGGGCCGACATGGCTGCGATCGACCACACGGTCTGGGAGCACCTGGGTCGCTCGGTCGAGCTCGCAGTGATCGACCGCACCAGGGACTGGCCCGCCCCGCCCTTCACCCTGCGACGGGGGGCGTCCTCGGCGGCTCGGGACCGCCTGCTCGCCATCGGGCCGGGCGACGTCGCCGGCCTCGACGGGATCGAGCCGGTCGACATCGGCCACTACCAGCGCCTTCTGTGACACAGGGGGTCTGACCCCCGCGTCACCAAGTTGTCTGCAACTTGTATACGTGCGGGTGTCATGGTCGCTGCGCCGTGATCAGCCAGGTGGCGGACTCCAGCAGGACCCCGTCGGCGGTCTCGTGGGCGACCAGCAGCTCATGCAGCTTGTCGACGGCCCGAGCGCGGGCCCCGGGAGTGAGGCGCTCCAGGAGGCCGCGCACCAGTCCCATCGACGTCACGAACTCGAAGGCGTCGGCGGCGTCGCTGCCCAGCCAGAAGGGTTCGGTGAAGGGGATCAGCCGCCCGTCGACGAACCCTGCCCGCTCCACGATGCGCTCGACATCGACGGCGGCCGCGAGCCCGAAGGGGCCGGGCTCTCCAGCCGGTGGAATCGGGACGCCATCCGGGGCGCCGACCGACTCGACGATCGCGGTGAGCCATCGGTTGTCCTCGAACCGCTGCCAGGTGAGGAACGCGATCCGGCTGCCGCGGCGGAGGCTCCGACCGATGTTGGAGAAGGCGGCGACGGGATCGACGAAGAACATCGCCCCGAAGGTGCTGATCGCCACGTCGAACGCCTCCGGCTCGAACGGATGGACCTGCGCGTCGCCTCTCACGTAGGTGATGTTGGCGAGTCCCTCGACCTCGCTCTGGCGCGCGGCGTGGTCCAGCATGCGGGTCGAGAGATCGATCCCCAGCACCCAGCCGTGTTCTGCGTGCCGGGCCGCGGTTCGGGTCGACTTCCCGGTCCCGCAGCCGACATCCAGCACCCGGTCGGTGGGATCGATCCCGACCTCGGCGTCGAAGCGAGCCACGATCCATCGGTCGGTGGCGTCGTAGCGGTCCGCGTTCTCGGTCCACTCGTCGCCCTCTTCTCCGTCCCAGATCGATGCCATCTCGGTGTTGGCGATTGCTGTTGTCCGTGTGTTCGTCATGGGGCGATCGTGACCATCGCCGAGCAGCTGCGCATCGGGGGAACCCCCGATGTCCCAGCCTGTTTCTGGCCGCCTATTGCTGGCTGCGCAGCGCGTGGACCGCAGCCTCGGCCCGGTTGCGGAGCCCGAGCTTCGCCAGGACGCGTGAGACATGGTGCTCGACGGTCTTGGCGCTGATGAACAGCCGGTCGGCGATCTCGGCGTTCGAGAGCCCGTGACCGAGCAGCCGGAGGACTTCACGCTCCCGGCGGGTCAGGGTCTCCCCGTCCCTGGGTCCGGGGCGAGACGGTGAGCCGAGCGTCCGGAGGAGCGCTGCGGCCGCATCGGCGTGCCCGGTCGCGCCCATCTCCTCGAAGGCGGCGAGCGCGGCGGTTGCCTCGGCGATGGCTGCCCTCGGTCGGTCGGACACCAGCTTCCGAGCCAGCTCGAGTCGCGCCAGGGCCGTCTCGAACGGCATCCTGGCTGCGCTGAGGTGCGACACCGCCTGGCGCAGGCGGGGGGTCGCGCCCGGTTCGCCCCGGGCATCGAGGAGCGCCGCCTCGGCCAGCGCGGCGATCCCCTTGATGTACGGCGACGCCTGCTGATGTGCGAGCGCGCAGAGCTGTCGTGCCGGGGCCGTCGCGGCGTCCACGTCACGTTGCGCCAGCTGCGCGCGCACGGTGAGTGCGAGCAGGGGAGCCGTCACGTGGTCTTCGGCGGGCACGGACAGGGCCTGATCGAGCAGCTCGAGCGCACACTCGGGTTCGCCCTGCAGCAGGTGCAACGAGGCCAGGGGTCGGGCGGCGTCCTCGTGCGCCTCGAGCCCGGCGAGCAGCATCGCCGCCTCCTCCAGCCTGCCCTGTCGAGCCCGCAGGTCGGCGAGGCGGCACAGGGCGCTGGTGCGCACCGACAATCCCTGGGGCAGCGCAGAGATCGTGGCGCTGAGCTCGGCCTCCGCCTCGGCCCAGCGGCCACTCGCGATGAGCACTCCGGCGTAGTGGGTCCGGCAGTAGCCGGCGACGGCGACCAGGTTGCGTCGCGTGACCACCGGGTCCGCAACCCGGAGCCACTCCTCGGCTCGGGTGACGTCATTGGTGCGTTCGCACGCATTGAGGAGCCCGCACAGACAGCCCTCGACCACCGGCAGCTCCTCGACATCGCCGGCACAGATCGCGGCGAGGGCTTCGTCCAGCTGCCCCATCCCGTCCTCGACGTGACCCGAGAACACGAGCATCATCCCGAGCGAGGCCCGGGCCTCGCACTCGAGGTCCCAGTCCCCGTACTGTCGCGCCAGGGCGATGACGGCGAGGTAGCGACGCTGCTGCTCGCCCAGATCGTGGCCCTCTCGCGCATCGTCGAGCATCAGCCAGGCCTGGTGTCGAGGCTCGGCGGCCTGGTCCTGGAGCAGGGTGCGAGCCCGGCTCAGCCAACCCCGACAGACCGCCCAGTCGCCGAAGATCCAGCCTCGGAACCAGCCCACGGTCCGGGCCGCCCGGGCGGCGCTGAAGAGCTCGCCCTGCCTCGCGTAGGTGGTGTGAGCGCGCTCGTACGCGTCGATCGCCCCGAGATAGTCGCCGTCCCGGTGGCGGGCCAGACCGATCGCCTCCAGCTCCGAACCCGACGGCTCGCCCACGCGCTCATCATCGCGCCCGGACGGCGCAGTGCTACGTCGGTAGCCAGTCGGCGATGGCCTGGCCGATCTCGTGGGGGCTGTCCTCCTGGACGAAGTGGTTGCCGGCCACGGTCACCTCGGTCTGGTTGGGCCAGGTGCGGCAGAGCTCGCGCTGGGCCCCGGTGAGGATGGCGCCGGGGTCGGCGTTCACGAACAGCTTCGGGACCTGCGAGCTCGCCAACCACTCCGAGTACGCCTGGACGATCTCCACCACGTCGGCGGGCTGGCCGTCGAGCGGGATCTCCCGGGGCCAGGTGAGGGTGGGCCGCCGGTGCTCGGGCTCCACGAAGGGCCGCCGGTACTCGTCGTGCTCCTCGGTGGAGAGGGTGCGCAGGATCGACGCCGGCAGCACCGCCTCCACGAACAGGTTCTTCTCGATCACCATGTCCTCGCCGGCCGGCGACCGGAACCCCTGGAAGATGCCAACCGCGGCCTCGGGCCACTCGTCCCAGGTGACCGGACGCACGATCGCCTCCATGTAGGCGAGGCCTGCCACCCGGTCCGGGTGGCGCCTGGCCCAGTCGAA
>JBFINV010000186.1:0-5253 GCA_041611015.1 Acidimicrobiales bacterium
CCTTTCGGGTTCGAGCGGGGCCCCACCGGCTCCGCTGGTTGCCCATCCAAGCCCAGCGATGTGCCCGGCGGGTGACATCGACGTGACGGTTTGGTTGCACTTGGTCCACCAGGGCGATGACCTTGTGGAAACCTCCGCCCGTGGCCGGGTCCGGTGGCCCGCTTGTCAGATGGTCAGTCCTTGCGGCAGACGTAGTAGTTGTTGGACGGGTCCATCTCGATGGTCCGTACGACGACGTGATCGAACCCTGCGTCGGCGAACATCTCGCGGGCCTGGTGGACACCCCACATCGCGCCCAGGCCGTCGCCGCCGGCGGCCAGCGACACCGCCATGCAGTGCATGCACGAGATCGTGTAACCCCACACTCCGGTGGGGTGGTCCACGTTCTCGCCCACGTGGCTCGAGGCGCGGATGTCCGCGCAGAGCCAGTACCCGCCGGGCCGGAGGGCGGTGTGGATGGCCCGCACCACGGCCAGGGGCTGGGCCTGGTCGTGGATCGCGTCGAAGGTGGTGACGTAGTCGAAGGTGTTGGCGTCGTCGAGGGTAGCCGCGTCACTCACCTCGAACTCGGCGTTGGCCAGCCCTGCGGCCTCGGCGTCGCTCCGGGCCCGAGCGATGGCCTCCTCGCTGATGTCGTAGCCGACGAAGCGGCTGGCCGGGAAGGCCGCGGCCATGACGTTGACGGCTCGGCCCGATCCCGTCCCGACATCGGCCACCTCGGCGCCCGACTCGAGAGCTTCCACCATGCCGGGGACCAGCGGGAGCATGGTGTCGACGAGCCCGTGCTCGAACTGGGCCCCGCTGACCTCGGCCATGACCTCGTGGAACCGGGCGTATTCGGCATAGGGGATGCCGCCGCCATTGCGGAACCGGTCGATGACCTGGTCCTCGACGGTCGCCAGCAGCGGGATGAACTGCATCAAGCGGGCCAGGTTGGCGGGCCCGGCGCCCCGGGTGGTCAGCGCTGCGTGCTCGGGCGGCAGCTGGTAGGTGTCGGCATTGGCCCGGTAGCGGACGATGCCCGCCGCCACCATCGCCCCCAGCCACTCCCGGACGTAGCGCTCGTCGAGACCGGCGGCGGTGGCGATCTCCCCGGATGTGGCCGGAGCGAGCTCGGCCATGGTGTCGAACAGCCCGGTCTGGTGGCCGATCGACATCATCAGCGCCCCGGCACCGGCGTTCATGTAGCCGGCGAGCTTCGCCTGGAACGCCCGAACGGCGTCGGTGTCGAGAGCATCGGCTGAGCTCATGGTCGAGTCCTCCGGTTGGCAGCTGAGGTGATCATGGCCCGCCCCGGACCCGCTCGGCCATGCGGATGCCGGGGATGACCAGCGGGATGGCGATCACCAGCGCGCCGGCGACGACCACGCCGACGGCTGAGGCGAGCCAGAGCTCGGCGTCGGGGATGGTCAGCTCGAAGTACTCGCGAGGGAAGTCCCAGGCCAGCAGGATCGCGTAGAGCCCACCCATGACCGCGGCCAGCCCCACCTTCCACAGCCGGAGTGGCCGTGACACCACCACCAGGACCACCAGTCCGATGCCGAGGAGTGTGAGGGTGCTGACCGAGCGGGCGTCGGCCAGCTGGGCGTCGGTGAGGGGGTCGCTGCCCTGGCTGCGGGCATAGAGGTAGACCAGCCATGTGGCCAGCCCGGCCACTGCGCCGGCCGGCAGCGAGAACCGCAACACCCGCCCCAGGAAGCCGGGTCGCACCAGGTTGACGTTGGGGGCCAGAGCCAGGAACAGGCCGGGCAGGCCGATGCTGAAGGTGCCGATCAGGGTGAGATGACGGGGGAGGAAGGGGAACTCGATCTGCTGGATCCCGATGACGGCGGTGAGGAGCACCGCGTACGCGGCCTTGGTGACGAACAGGTTGGCGACCCGCTCGATGTTGTTGATGACCTTCCGGCCCTGCGCGAGAACCTCCGGCAAGGTGGCGAAGCGGTTGTCGAGCAGCACCAACTGGGCCACACCCCGCGATGCCGAGGTGCCGCTGCCCATGGCGATGCCCATGTCGGAGTCCTTCAGGGCCAGCACGTCGTTCACTCCATCGCCGGTCATCGCCACCACGTGACCCCGGGATTGCAGCGCGTACACCATGGCCCGCTTCTGGTGGGGGGTCACCCGACCGAACACCGCGGTGTCGGCGAGCACGTCTGCCAGCTCGGTCGGACCCTCCGGCAGCTCGCGGGCGTCCATGCTGGCCGCGGCCCGGGGCACACCGGCCCGGTGGGCCACCGCAGCCACGGTGGCCACATTGTCCCCAGAGATCACCTTCAGCTCCACACCCTGCTCGGCGAAGAAGGCCAGGATCTCCGGAGCGTCCGGCCGGACCGTGTCCTCGAGCAGGATGAGCGCCACCGGGCTGCGCCGGTCGGGCAGCTGGCCGTCGAGGGGCTCGGGGCTGTGGCTGAAGAGCAGCACTCGGCGGCCCTGTTCGGCTTCGGCGTGGGCTCGGGCTCGGGCCTCGCTGTCGTCGGGTCCGAACAAGATGTCGGGGGCGCCGAAGTAGTAGGTGCCCCGGCCCTCGAACTGGACGCCGGACCACTTGCGCGCCGAGCTGAACGGCTCACTGGCCGCGATCTTCCATCCCTCCGGTGCGGTCACCGTGGTGCCGACGGCGGCCAGGGTGGCGTTCGGGTTGGGGTCGGCGGCCACGTAGGCGCCGAGCGCGGTGCGCACGTCGCCCTCGGTGTTCTCGCCCAGGGGGACGAGCGAGCCGAAGGAGATCTCACCGGTGGTGATGGTGCCGGTCTTGTCGAGGCAGAGGGTGTCGACCCTGGCCAGCAGCTCGACGGTGGCGAGCTCCTTGGCGAGCGCCTTGCGCCGGGCGAGGGCGATGACGCCGGCCACGAACGCCAGGCTGGTGAGCAGCACCAGCCCGTCGGGAACCATCGCGACTGCCGCGGCGACGGTCCCCTGGAGGGCCTCCTGCCAGCGGTCCTCCACGTCGATCAGGGAGATGAACAGCAGGATCGCCGCCGGGGGGATGGCGACCACCAGGAACCGGAGGATGGTGTTGATGCCCTTGCGAAGCTCGCTGTCGACGAGCGCGAATCGCTTGGCCTCCGCCGCCAGGGTGTTGGCGTAGGACTCGGGGCCGACCCGAGTGGCTACGCACACGCCGGAGCCCGCGCTGACGAAGCTGCCCGAGAGCACCTCGTCGCCGGGTGCCTTGTCGACGGGATCGGACTCGCCGGTGAGGAGCGCCTCGTCCACCTCGAGGCCGATGCTCATCACCACCTCTCCGTCGACCACGATCTGGTCGCCGGGGGCGAGCAGCACCACGTCGTCGGCCACGATCTGGGCCACGTCGATCTCCAGGGTGCTCCCGTCTCGGCGGACCTTGGCCCTCGGCGCGTTCAGCAAGGCCAGCTTCTTGAGCTCCCGTCGGGCGTAGAGCTCCTGCACGATTCCGATGATCGAGTTGCTGGCGACGACGCCCACGAACAGACCGTCGCGCGGGAACCCGGCAAACAGGATGAGCGCGAACAGGCTCAGCATGATGGCGTTGACCGGGTTGAACACGTTGGCGAAGACGATCTGGCCCACGCTTCGAGACGTGCCCTCGGGGGCGATGTTCACCCGGCCCTCGGCGGTCCGCGTGTCGACCTCGTCGCGGGTCAAGCCGGCTGGAAGCGACTGTTGGTCGTCCATGTCAGCCCGCAGACTAGTGCCGGCCGATCGCGGGCCCGGGTCCGGCCACGATCGCCTCCCGGCTCACCCACGCGGGAGCCGTCGAGGCTCGACCCCCTCGCCGAAATCTGTGCCGGAGGCGCGGAAGACTGCATGATTCCCCACAGATTTGGGAGATTTTGGGAAGAGGGTGGGTGGCGCCGCTCAGCCGGGGGTGCGCTCGAGGCGCCAGCCATGCTCGGCCATGACCAGGCGGTGGCGAGGGCCGGGGGTGTCGTGGCGACCGGTCCGGTGCGCGGCGTCGTCCTCCCACGCAGCCGCCGGCCCGTCGGGGGTCCCGACGATGCGGGTGGCGTACCGGCGGGGTCCACGCTCGTCCGCTGAGGCCACCGCGTCGTCCACCGTGGCGTGGTCGGCCAGCTCGTGGAGGGACATCCAGGTCGGGACCATCATCCTGAGGAGGCCGTCCGCAGCCCGATCGAGGGCATCGCCAGGCCGCCACCAGGCATGCTCCATGATCTCGCCCTGGTCGACGGAGACCTGCCCCTCGGGTGCCGGAGCCAGGAAGAACCACGTCGAGAACCGCTTCGGGGTCTGCGCCGGTGGGATCCAGTGTGAGTGGTAGCGGAGGGTCCTCGGGTCGACCGCCAGACCTGCCTCCTCGAGGGCTTCGCGGACTGCCGCGTTGACGGCGGCGCGGACCAGATCACCGTCGGGAGGTCGATCGCCGGCGTCGACACGGCCGCCGGGGAACACCCACATCCCGTCGGCGAAGGACAGGTCGTCGGCGCGGCGCACCAGCAGGGTCTCGAGGCCGGCGGGCCCGTCTCGAACCAGCAATACCGTGGCCGCGGGCACGAGCGGGTGGTCGGGGTCGTCGTGGCTGGCGATCCAGTCGGCGATCCCGTCGGGCATCGCTCGACCCTACTGCGAGGGGCCCGGGCCGGCGGCCGACGCTGGGGACGGGGTACCTCGGCTCTATGGTGGTCGGCTCCATGTCGACGCGATCGTGCCGGCGACGGCTCGCTGCGGCGCTGGCCGGGATGCTCGCGGTGGCGGCCTGCTCGGGTGGGCCGGCTCCCGAGCTGGTCGCGCCCGGCCCGACCGTGCCCCCGAACCCGAGCCCCACCCCGGCACCGAGTCCCCCCGCCACCCCGGCCGCCACGCCCACGGCCACGCCCGCACCCACGGCAACGCCCTCGCCCACGCCGGTGCCGGCCCGGCGGCGTGGGGTCACCGAGGAGGTGGTGCGGATCGGCGTGCTCAAGACCGGCAACGTCTTCGGTGACGTCGAGGTGGGGGTCCGGGCTCGGCTGGCGCGGGCGACCGCGGAGGCGGCAGTGGGGGGACGCCGGATAGAGCTGGTGCAAGTGCTCGACGACACCGGGGATCCGGCCCAGCTCCTGGCGGGGGCTCGCCAGCTCGTCGAGGAGGACGAGGTCTTCGCGGTGATCCTCGCCAGCGCGGTCCCCGATCCCGAGGTCACGGACTACCTGGCCGAGCAGTCGGTGCCCTTCTTCGGGTGGGGTTTCGCACCGGGGTTCTGCGCTCCGAACGACTGGGGCTTCGGGTTCAACGGCTGCCTCGTGGGGGTCGAGAACAGCACGACCCGCGACGTGC
>JBFINV010000187.1:0-5224 GCA_041611015.1 Acidimicrobiales bacterium
GCAACGGACCCACCAACATCGACAACTGCGACCCCCTCTGCGGCCCCCACAACCACAAGAAACGAGACCACCTCCCACCGTGACCGGATGGCGAGCCGGGCCGCCTCAACCGGACCTCGGCGCCCCTGGGTGCGCTGGCGATGGCGACGCCGGTGCTGGCGGTCGCCGGGTACCGCCGGCTCGCGCCCGTCGGGAACGTCGCCCGCGCGGCCACCCTCGTAGCCGGGCTCGGATTGGCCGCCGCTGCGCAGCTGGTGGTGGTCGCCGACGCCTATTCCTGCGTCGATGACGACTGCCTGCGCCTGCCGGTGGCGGCCAGGCAGCTGCCGTTCGCCAGCACCTGGGTGGCCGCCACCGCGTTGTGGAGCGCGACCCGAGCGCGCAGGCCCGCGACCTCACGCTCCCGCAGTCACTGTCCGGCGAGCATGTCTCCTCTTGCAGCCTGAGCAGCGGGTCGGTAGAGAATCGAACAAGTCGTCCATCACGCGAAGGGGTGACTCAGATGGCAACC
Source organism: Acidimicrobiales bacterium (assembly GCA_041611015.1). GTDB lineage: Bacteria > Actinomycetota > Acidimicrobiia > Acidimicrobiales > UBA8592 > JBFINV01. The sequence goes on from JBFINV010000187.1 coordinate 512, forward strand.
ACGACCACGACAGCCAAGTCCCACGCCATCAATGACCACCACCGCGAGGCCCTGGCGTCGACCCGCCGGTTCGTCGCGAGCATCGGCCCCGACCAGTGGGAGCTGCCGACACCGTGTGACGAGTGGGACGTGCGGGAGCTCGTCAACCACGTGATCGTCGGCAACCTCTGGGCCGCCGAGCTGGCCTCGGGCCGCACCATCGACGATGTCGGCGACCGCCTCGACGGCGACCACACCCGACCCGACGCACTGCGTGCCTATGACCGATCGGCGACTGCCGCCGCCGATGCGTTCGATGCCGAAGGGGCGCTCGACGCGCCGTGCGCGGTCTCCTACGGGCCGGTGCCGGGCTCGGTCTACGCCGGCCATCGCTTCATCGACGTCCTGATCCACGGCTGGGACATCGCCACCGCAACCGGGCAGCCCGCAGTGCTCGATCCCCACCTCGTCGACGCCTGCTGGAAGGTGGTCGAACCCCAGCTCGACCAGCTCCAGGCTTCGACCATGTTCGGCGACGCGCCGGCCGCTCCGCCCGGCGACGACCCGCTGGCCAAGCTTCTGGCGGTGCTCGGCCGCCAGCCCTGAGCAACCACGGTCCTACAGCCGGGGGTCGACGGGTTCGCTCTCGAGGGCCAGCACCGCGAACACGCACTCGTGGACCCGGTACAGGTGCTCGTCGGCGACGAAGCGGTCGAGGGCCTCGATGCCGAGTGCGAACTCCCGGCGAGCGAGCGCCGACTTGCGCCCGAGGGAACGATCCCGCAGCCGCTCGAGGTTGGCTGGCTCCAGGTACTCGGGCCCGTAGATGATCCGCAGGTACTCCCGGCCCCGGCACTTGACACCCGGCAGGACCAAGGTCTTGCCTTCCCGGACGATCGGGTCGGCCGGCTTGACCACCATCCCCTCTCCCCCATCGCCGGTCATCGACAGCCACCAGTCGGTGGCCTCCGTGACCGACGCCTCGTCGCCCACCTCCACGGACCGCCGGTCGGTGTGCCGGAGCAGCCCGGGGTCCTCTTCGACCAGGGCGTCGATCTCGGCCAGGTGCCAGGCGTGGGGCCGGCGGGCCAGGACCTCGCCCTCGGCCGCCAGTATCTGGAACGGGGCCACCTGGATCCCCTCCAGCCCGTCGACGTCCCAGCAGTACCGCCGGTAGGCGTCGACGTAGGCCGCCAGGTGCTCGGCCCGGCTGGCCGTCCGGGTCGCCACCGCGTCGAGGACGACCCCGCGCTCGATCGCCCGGCCCACGAGCCGCCCGGCCGCAGTCAGGGCAGCCGTCCCCGCGGCGCCGGTGGCCGCGTACTGCTGTTGGAGCAGATCGCCCGCCTTGGCGGACCAGGGCAGCAGCTCGGCATCGAGCACCAGCCAGTCGGTTCCCAGGCGATCCCACAGCCCCGTCGCATCGGCAGCGCTGCGAACCCGGTCGAGCACCGCAGCGGTGAGCGCCACGTCCGAGAAGAAGGCCCGGCCGGTCCGGGTCACGATCACCCCGCCGGCATCGTTGGTGATGCCGAACCTGGCCTGGGCCGCGCTGGGATCGCGGGCGAAGACCAGCACCGCCCGGGACCCCATGTGCTTCTCCTGACACATCACCTCGGCCACCCCGGCCTTGCGGTAGTAGGCGAAGGCCTCGTCGGGGTGCTCCAGGAAGTCGGGGTGGGCGCTGGTGGCCACCGGGGCCATCGTCGGCGGCAGGTGGAGCAGCCACCGAGCGTCGGTGGCGAAGCGGCTGATGACCTCGAGCGCGGCGCTCGAGCGCTCGGCGTCGATCGTGACCCGGCCAGCCAGCGCAGTCGCCACGCGGTGTTTGCCCAGAACGTCGCCCACGTCGAGGAGCTGGGGCGGGCGGTCCTCGACCTCGGTGGCGAGGGGCCGGATGGGCTCGTAGTACTCCTCGTCGGCGGGCACCGAGACCAGCTCCCGCTCCGGCCAGCGCAGCGCGGTCAGCTCACCGCCGAACACCGCGCCGGTGTCCAGGCAGATCGTGTTGTTCACCCACTCGGCCACCGGCACCGGGGTGTGTCCGTAGACCACCGCGGCTCGGCCCCGGTAGTCCTCGGCCCACGGGTAGCGGATCGGGAGGCCGTACTCGTCGGTCTCGCCATCGGTGTCGCCGTAGAGCGCCAGGCTGCGCACCCGCCCCGACGTCCGACCGTGATAGCGCTCGGGCAGGCCGGCGTGGGCCACCACCAAACGGCCACCGTCGAGCACGTAGTGGCTGACCAGGCCGTCGACGAACCCGGCCACCCGCTCCGTGAACTCGGGGCCTCGCTCCTCGAGCTGCGCCAGCGACTCCGCCAGACCGTGGGACACCTTCACGTTTCGGCCGGCCAGGGCCCGGGCCAGCTTGTTCTCGTGGTTGCCGAGGATGCAGAGCGCGGTGCCGGCCTCCACCATCGCCATCGCCGTCTCCAGCACCTCGACCACGCCGGGGCCCCGGTCCACCAGGTCGCCGAGGAAGATCGCCCGCCGCCCGTCGGGGTGCGCGATCGGGTCGGACGAGGTGTCGTAGCCCAGCTCGTCGAGCAGCCGCACGAGCTCGGTGTGGCAGCCGTGGACGTCGCCGACGATGTCGAAGGGACCGGGATCGTCCCTCCGGTCGTTCCAGAGCTTGGAGCGAGTGAGCTCGACCGAGTCCAGATCCTCTGCCGACCCCATCGTGTAGATGCGGCTGAAGCGCTCCTTTCGGAGCCCCTTGGCAGTCCGCCGCAGGGCCTGGTGCTGGCGCCGGATCGCGTGCTCGGGGGTCTGACGGTCCTGCCGGGCCTGGTTGCGGTCGATGCACACCCGCAACGGCAGGTCGAAGACGATCGCAGTCGTGAGCACGTCCCAGCGTCGCGCCAGCTCCACCAGCGAGCGTCGGTCCTCGGGTTTCACGTTGGTGGCGTCCACCACGGTCAGCCGGCCCAGCTCGAGGCGCTTGTCCACGATGGTGTGCAGCAGGTCGAAGGCCGCGCCGGTGACCGACTGGTCGGTCTCGTCGTCGCCCACGAGGGCTCGGCAGCGGTCGCTCGACACGATCTCGGTGCCGGCGAAGTGGCGGCGGGCGAAGGTGGACTTGCCCGACCCGGACGCCCCGCAGAGCACCACCAGGCCCAGCTCGGGGACCTCGATGTGGGTGAGCGGCTCCCTCATCGGCGGAACACCGCCATCTGGGTGGCCGGACCGTGGGCCGGATCCTCGGGGCCGATCCCGCTGATCTCCACCCGGTAGCCGAAGCGGTCCTCGATGTCTCCGGCCCATGCCGCCAGCTCGGCCCGGGTCCACTCGAAGCGGTGGTCCCCGTGGCGGAGCTGAGCCTCGCCGAGGCCCTCGAAGTTCACGTTGTACTCCCGGTTCGGCGTGGTGAGGATCACCGTCGTCGGCGCGGCGTGTTCGAACAGCACCCGGGCGAAGACGTCGAGCCGCTCGGCGTCGAGGTGCTCGATGACCTCGACCACCGTGGCCACATCGAAGCCCGTCAGCCGCTCATCGCGGTACGTGAGCGCGCCCTGCGCCAGCGAGACCCGCTCCCGCTGACGCTCGGGCATCTCGTCCAGGCGGAGCAAGCGCTCGGCGCGCTCCAGTGCACCGACCGACACGTCCACGCCCAGGATCTCCGTGACCCCGGACTCCTGCAGCAGCAGCCGCAGCAGGCGACCCTCGCCGCAGCCCAGGTCGACCACCCGACCGCCGCCCGCGGCTCGAACCGCGTCGACCACCGCGTCGAGCCGCTGGTCTTTCAGGCTGATGGGCCGCTCCACCTCGAGCTCGGCCTCGTCCTGCTCCTCGTCGACCAGGTCGGGGTCCTCGCCGGCCTCGGCCAGGCGAGCCAGGGCCTCCCGGGCCAGGGCCCCGAAGCGCAGGTACCGCCTGGTGATCAGCTCCGACTCGGGGTGCGACGGCAACCAGTCGCCTCCCCGGCGCACGAGCTTGTCGATCTCCTCCTGGCCGATCCAGTAGTGCTTGCGGTCGTCGAGCACCGGGATCATCACGAAGAGATGCTCGAGGGCGCCGCGCACCGTCTGCCGCCCGGCCAACCGCACCGAGAGGTACCGGCTGTCTCCCCAGCTCGGGAACTGCTCGTCCAGCGGGATCCGGCTGGCTGCGACGCTGTAACCCAGGGGCTCGAACAGCCGGAGGAGCACCTCCTCGCCGCCGCGCACCGGCAGGACCGGCAGGTCGACCTCCAGATCGAGGGCATCGTCGACCAGCTCGGGACGAGGCTCGCAGACGCCGCTCAACGCGGTGCCGAACAGGCGCCCGATGGCCACGCTCAGCATCGACGACGCCACGTAGGGGCGGTCGTTCACGTACGGCTCGAGCCCCGCCGGCTGGCGGGCCCTGCGCCCCCGCGCCAACGCGATCGGGTCCACCTCCACGAACAGGGTGGCGGTGCAGCGCTCGGGCGTCGCCTCGGGATAGAAGACGTGGGCCCGGCCGAAGCCGACGTCGACCGACCGCACCCGGTCCGGGTGCTTGTGCAGCAGGTAGCCCAGGTCTCGGGCGTCGGGCGTGGTCGAGGTGAGCGAGATGAGCATGAGCTGCCCATTCAATCGCCAAATCTGTGCTCGAATCGACAGAAAATCGCGCTCTGGGCCACAGATTTGGGGAAGGCGGGGGAACCGCTGGCGTGCCGCCACGACCGCGGCGACACTGTGGCGCAGGCAAGCCGGCCAGGAGCGATGTCGATGACCCAGCACAAGTACCTGCTCGACGAAGACCAGATCCCCA
>JBFINV010000188.1:0-5204 GCA_041611015.1 Acidimicrobiales bacterium
ACTTCGCCGGCGGGACGGCCATCCACATCAACGCGGGCGTGGCCGCGCTGGCGCTGGTCCTGGTGCTCGGCAACCGCGACGGCTGGCCCCGCGAGGTGTCGCCGCCGCACAGCATGCCGCTGGTGATCCTGGGCACGGGCGTCCTGTGGTTCGGCTGGTTCGGGTTCAATGCCGGGTCCGCAGGGGCCGCCGACGGCGTCGCCGTGCAGGCGTTCCTGAACACGTTCGTGGCCGCCGCAGCCGGAATGCTGTCCTGGCTGGCGACGGAGCGGATCCGCGACGGCCACGCGACCACGCTGGGCGCCGCGTCGGGAGTGGTGGCCGCGCTGGTGGCGATCACCCCGGCCGCCGGCTATGTCGGCGGGCTGTCGTCGATCGTCTTCGGCGCCGTCGCCGGCGTCGCCTGCTACTTCGCCATCCAGCTGAAGAGCCGGTTCGGCTACGACGATTCGCTCGACGTCGTCGGCATCCACGGGGTCGGCGGCCTGGTGGGCGGGCTGCTGCTGGCCTTCTTCGCCGACAGCCGCATCAACGGCGCCGACGGTGTCTTCTTCGGCGACGCTGGGCTGCTCGGCAGCCAGATCCTGGCCATGGTCTCGGTGATCGGCTTCTCCTTCGTGTCGACCTACGGCATCGCCAAGGCCCTCGACGCCACCATCGGCTTGCGGGTGAGCGCCGAGAACGAGGACGTCGGCCTGGACCAGGCTGAGCACGCCGAGACCGCCTACAACCTCACCGACGCCAGCCTCGGTCGACTCTGAGGGGGGTCGAGGGCTGGCAACGGGGGCCGGATCCCGGGCTCCGGGTCGGGTGGTCCGAGCCGCTACCGTCACCTCCATGTCGCTGACGGACGCTCGGGCCGGGGTGCTCGACGACACCGACCTGCGCGGGTCGGAGTTCTGCCGGGCCCTGACCGCCCGTGTCGACGAGTGGCTGGCCGAGCTCTACGACGGTCAGGTCGGCGCCCGGGAAGGGCTGGCCCTGGTGGCCGTCGGCGGCTACGGGCGCGAGGAGCTGTGCCCCCACAGCGACCTGGACGTGGTGCTCGTCCACGACCTCGACGACCACGAGATCGACTCGGTCGCCGCCGATCTCTGGTACCCCATCTGGGACGAGGGCGAGAAGCTCGGCCACTCCGTGCGGACCGTGCGCGAGGCCCGGGAGCTGGCCAGGACCGACCTCGACACCGCGACCTCCCTCCTGAGCGTGCGCTACGTGGCCGGCGACCGCTCCCTGGCGTACGAGCTCGCCGAGGGGGCCGCGGTCACCTGGCGGAGGTCGGCCCGGCGCTGGCTGCCGGCGCTCGAGGAGGCTCGGGGACAGCGCCACCAGCGCTGCGGCGACGTGGCGTACATGCTCGAGCCCGACCTGAAGGAGAGCCGGGGCGGTCTCCGCGACGTGCACACCATCCGCTGGGCCGCGCTGGCCCGGAACGGCAGCGGCTCGCTCGACGAGACCGGGGTCAGCGATGCTCACGAGACCCTGCTGCGGGCCCGGGTGGAGCTGCACCGGGCGGTGGGCCGACGCGGTGGCGACGCCCTGCTGCTCGAGCGTCAGGACGCAGTGGCTGGCGCGCTGGGGTACACCGACGCCGATGCGCTGATGGCCGACCTCGCGGCCGCAGCTCGCCGCATCGCCTGGCAGAGCGACGAGGTCTGGACCCAGCTCCTCGACGACATGCGGCGCCGGCGTCCGTTCCGGCGCCGACCGATGGTCGTGGCCGCGCCCGGGGTCACGGTCCGCGACGAGCGGGTGGAGCTGGCCGAGGCCGAGCCCGTCTCCGCCGAGACCGTGCTCCAGGTGGCCATCGCGGCAGCGCGCCACGGGGCCCGGATCTCCCCGGCGACGGTGACCCGGCTCGAGCAGGCCACGATCCAGGTCCCCGAGCCGTGGTCGGCGGAGCTGCGCGAGCTGTTCATCGAGCTGCTCGGGTGCGGCCACGCGGCGATCGGGGTGATCGAGACCCTGGACCAGCTCGGGCTGTTCGTGCCCTTCATCCCCGAGTGGGGCCCGACCCGCTCGCTGCCCCAGCGCAACGCGTACCACCGGTTCACCGTGGACCGCCACCTCTGGGAGTCCGCTGCCGAAGCCGCAGCCCTGGCGGAGCGCGTGGACCGGCCGGATCTGTTGATCATCGGAGCCCTCCTCCACGACATCGGCAAGGGCTACCCGGGCGACCACACCGAGGTGGGGATGGAGCTCATCCCGACCATCGCCGGACGTATGGGCTTCCCGCCCGAGGACATCGGGGTCCTGACGGCCCTGTGCGAGCATCACCTGCTGCTGCCGGACGTGGCCACCCGCCGCGATCTCGGCGACGACGACACCATCCACTCCGTGGCCGAGGCGATCGGCTCCCCCGAGGTGCTGTCGTTGCTCGAGGCCCTCACCGAGGCGGACTCGATCGCCACCGGCCCGGCCGCATGGAGCAGCTGGAAGGCAGGCCTGGTTCGGGAGCTGGCTGGCCGGGTGGGCCACGTACTGGAGGGAGGCGACGCCGCGGAGCTGCCTCGCAACTTCCCCACCGACGCGCACCGTGAGGCCATGCGGCGGGGCACGGTCGGGATCAAGGGCAGTGGGGAGCTGCTCACGGTCATGGCGATCGACCGGCCAGGGGTCATCAGCCGGATCGCCGGGGCCGTCACCCTCAACGGTCTCGAGGTCCTCGACGCCGTTGCCCACGTGGAGTTCGGCATCGCCCTGGCCATGGTCAGGGTCCAGTCCAGCTTCGACGACGAGATCGACTGGGACCGGGTCTGCCGCTCCGTCGACGACGCCCTCAAGGGCCGGATCGCGCTGGCAGCCCGGATCGACGAGCGCATCCGCACCTACGCGCGGCGCACCCCGGCGGCAGCGCCGCAACGCATCGTGCAGACCGCCATCACCATCGACAACGAGTCCTCGTCGTCGGCCACCGTGCTCGAGGTGGCCTCGGCCAACGGCATCGGGCTCCTCTACTACGTCACCCGAGCCCTCAGCCAGCTCGATCTCGACATCGCCAGCGCCAAGGTCCAGACCCTCGGTGCCGACGTGGTCGACTCCTTCTACCTCCGGGACCGGCACGGCCAGAAGTGCGAGGACCCGGCGTTCATCGCCGAGATCGAGCGGGCCCTGCACCATGCGCTGCGGGTGGCGCTGGGGCCGTTGGAGAGCGACCATGCCTGAGGGGTCGGGCCTCCGCCGCGGGTGGCAGGTTTCGCGTGCCTGACGAACGGGAGCTGCTGCGCTGGAGCGAGGCGCTGGCGGCCATCGCTCGCACCGGGTTGGGCTTCACAGAGAGCCTCTACGAGCAGGAGCGGTTCGAGGAGATCCTGAACATCGCCGCCGACATGCGGGCCTGCGCGGCCGACGCCCCGAAGTCCGACGCCCAGGTCGAGGAGTGGCTCCGCAGCGTGGGCCAGGGGGTGCCCGGCTACGTCACCCCGAAGGTGGCCATCGGTGCCGTCGTGGGCAACGACCGCGGCGAGCTGCTGCTCATCAAGCGGGCCGACTCCGGCATCTGGCTGTTCCCCACCGGCTGGGCCGACGTGGGCTACTCGGCCGCAGAGGTGGCCGAGAAAGAGGTGTTCGAGGAGACCGGGCTCGAGGTCCAGGCAGAGCGGCTGATCTCGGTGCTCGACGGGATGCGCCAGGGCTTCACCCGGGTGCCGCTGTACTCGCTGGTGTTCCAGTGCCGGCTGCTCGGCGGCGAGCTCAGACCTCACCCGCTGGAGGTGAGCGACGTGGGCTTCTTCGCCGAGGAGCAGCTCCCCGAACCGATCGCCAGCGCCGACCGCTGGGCGTCCCACGCCTTCGCCGCCATCCGGGGGGAGCCGGTCGACGTGGTCTTCGACGCCCCCCGCCGCCCGCCCTGGCGCCGAGCGACGGGGAGCCCGGAGCAGAAGGAGGACGAGCGATGAGCTCGGTGTTCGCATTCGACCCCGCCCTCGAATCGACTGCACAGGTCGACCTCGGCACCACCCGCGACGGGCTCTCCCAGCTCCGGCGCCGCTGGTTGGCCCCCGACGCCTGGGCGGTGATGCTCGTCGTCCACGGGATCGCCGAGCACAGCGGTCGTTACGAGCACGTGGCCCGCCAGCTGGTGGACCGGGGGATCTCGGTGGTCGGCTACGACCAGCGCGGCTTCGGCGACTCCGGAGGGCCCCAGGGTCACGTCGACGACTTCTCGCAGTTCCACGACGACTTGGAGGACCACCTCGCCGAACTCGCAGCCCTGGGTGTGCCCACGGTCGTGCTGGGCCATTCGATGGGCGGCCTGGTGGTCACCAGCTACGGCCTCACGGACCGGCCCCAGCCGGACCGGTTCGTGCTGTCCGCTCCATCGCTGGCGCTGGCCACCCCCCGTCGGTCCTGGCGGGCCACGCGGGCCATCGGCGAGCTGGTCCCCAAGATCCGGATCACCCTGCCCATCCACCCCGAGGACCTCGCCACCGACCCCCGAGTCGGCGAGGCCTACACCGCGGATCCCCTGGTGAACCTCCGGGCCAGCCTGGGCCTGGTGGGCGAGATGGTGGACACCATCCTCGACGTCGAGGCTGACCTCGGACGCTGGGATCACCCCACCCTGGTGATACACGGTCTCGACGACCAGCTGGTGCCCCCATCGGCCAGCGAGGCCATCGGTGCCCTCGAGTCGGTGGAGCGTCGCACCTACTCCGGCATGCGCCACGAGCTGTTCAACGAACCGGATGGACCGGGGGTGGTGGACGAGGTGGTCGACTGGCTGCGCGCCAGCCTCCGGCCCGGTTGACGTTCAGTCCGGTTGCTCGCGCAGGAAGCGCTCGACCTCCTCGACGAAGGCGCTCGGGTCGGGCTGACGGAGGTCGCCGTCGTCGTATTGGGCCTCGAGGGTGCGGATGTACTCGGCGGTCTCCTCGTCCTCGGAGACCAGCTCGCTGATCTGGCGCTCGTAGGCGCTGGCGGCGATCTCCAGGTCCGTGGCTGCGATCTGCACCGACAGGACCCGCTGGAGCTGGTCGAGCAGCGCCAGTGCTGCCTTGGGGGACGAGGCCCCCGAGACGTAGTTCGGCACCGTGGCCCACAGCGACGCCGACGGGATGCCGGCATCCCGGGCGGCGCTGTTGAGGACCCCCACGATCCCAGTCGGGCCCTCGTAGGTGGAACGCTCGAGCTCGAGGCGCTCCCGCAGCTCGGGGTCGTCGCTGCCCCCGTAGACCGCGACCGGCCGGGAGTGCGGGATCTCG
>JBFINV010000189.1:0-5201 GCA_041611015.1 Acidimicrobiales bacterium
ACTGCGCCACCGTGGCCGTCATCTCCCGCGAGGGCCGCCCCGTGTGGATCTCCGACCGGGCCCGCACCCCACCGCCGTGGATGCGCCGCCTCCTACGGGCCCGCCACCGCAGCACCTGCGCCTTCCCCGGCTGCGACACCACGGGCTACCTCGAAGCCCACCACACCACCCCCTACGCCCGACAGCCGACCACTGCGGTCGACGAGCTGGTCCTGTTGTGCTGGTTCCACCACCACCAACTCCACGAGACCGGCGGCACCGTCGAAGCCCTGGAAACGGGCCGCTTCCGCTTCCTCGACCCTCACGGCAACCCCATCGACCCCACCCGCGCCCGCCCCACCACACCAGCAGGACCCATCGAGGTCCTCTCCCCACACCCACCCCGAGGCCCCACCACCCCCAGCGGCGACCCCTCACCCACTACGCCCTCGACACCATCCACGAACACCTCCTCACCAGAGCCAACAGCCCATAGCCTCCCGCCCCGGCACGTCGGCACCCCGCCAGAGGCGCTGCGTCGTCGATCGGCTCACGCCTATGGGGTCGCAGTCATGATGTGACCCCGGCCAGCGCGCGGACGCGCCAGCGCTACTGGACCATGCGGTCGTGGCCCTCCCAGTAGGGCTTGCGCAGCTCGGTCTTGAGGATCTTGCCCGAGGGGTTGCGAGGGATGGCCTCGATGCGATCCACGGAGGTGGGGCACTTGTAGTGGGCCAGGCGCTCGCGGCAGTAGGCGATGACGTCGGCCTCGGCGGGGTCGGCCTCGGCGGCGGGCACGACGAGGGCCTTCACGGTCTCGCCCCACTTGGGGTCGGGGACCCCGATGACCGCGGCGTCGGCGATCTCGGGGTGACCCATCAGCACGTTCTCGATCTCGGCCGGGTACACGTTCTCGCCGCCGGAGACGATCATGTCCTTGACTCGGTCGTGGATGAACAGGTAGCCGTCGCGCAGGTAGCCGGCGTCGCCGGTGCGGAACCAGCCCCGCCCGTCGTCGCCGCGCCCCTCGGGGAACACCTCGGCCGTGGCCTCCTCGTCGGCGAAGTAGCCCCGCATGTTCTGGATGCTGCGGCACCACACCTCGCCCACCTCGCCGGGGGGCAGGTCCTCGCCGGTCTCGGTGTCGACGATGCGCAGATCGACATCGCCCCACGGCTGGCCCGCGGAGCGCAGCAGCTGCGCCTTCGGGCCCCCGGGGTCGTGGTCGGCCGGGCGCAGGATGGTGATGCCGCCGGTGGTCTCGGTCAGCCCGTAGGCCTGGGCGAACTCGCAGCCCATGGCCTTCATGGAGCCGACGAGCACCTCCTCGGTGATGGGTGAGGCGCCGTAGACCATCATCCGCAGCGACGAGAAGTCGGTGCTGTCGATGGTGGGCATCATCAGCAGGAACTGGAGGACCGCGGGGACCAGCAGGGCGTTGGTGATCCGGTGCTCCTCGATGAGCTCGAGCATCCTGGCCGGATCGATGTCGCGCAGCAGCACGTTGGTGCCCCCGTTGAAGAGCCCCACCACACCCCAGCCACTGCCGGCGATGTGGAACAGTGGCATCGCCACCAGGTTCACGCTGTGCTCGTCGAAGCGCCACTCCTCCGACGCCGCCGGCAGCATGCTGAAGAAGTTCTCGTTGGTGAGCTCCACGCCTTTGGGCAAGCCGGTGGTGCCCGAGGTGTACAGCTGGTAGCAGGTGTCGTGGGGGCCGGCAGGCACAGCGGGGTCGGTCTCCTCGCGACCCTCGAGCCAGTCGGCGTAGCCGATGTGGTCGTCGGCGTCGCCCAGCACGACGATCTCGTCGACGGTGGTGAGGGTCATCTTCGCCAGATGGTCGAGGAACTCCTCGCCGATCAGCAGCACCCGGGCCCGGGCGTTGTTCAGGATGTACTCCATCTCCGGCGGGGCCAGACGCCAGTTGACGGCCACGGTGACCGCGTTCACCTTGGCCGCACCGAACAGGAACGTGAAGTACTCCGGCGCGTTCTTGTCGAGGAACGCCACCCGTTCCTGGGGCTCGATCCCGTGGGCCAGCAAGGCGTTGGCCACCCGGTTGACCTCGCGGTCCAGGTCGGCGTAGGTCCAGCTCCGGTCCCCCGCGATCACGGCCGTCTTGTCCGGCCGGGCATCGGCATGCACACGCGTCACGTCGCCCATGGTCGTGATGGTGCTCATCTGCGCTCCCTCGTCGATGGTCGGCGCCTGCAAGTCTGGCCGACTCCGGACCGCCGTGCAGGACCGGGGTCCGGGGACATCCACCCATCCGCCCGGGCCGGATGACCCATCAGCTCACGAACCCCGGCACCGATGGCGCATCAGGAACAATGGCGAGAGGCGGCCCGATGCTCTACCGACGGGACCCACACACATTCGACCACCTGGTGATCGACGGCGACGAGATCCTGCGGCTCCGTACCCGGGCCGAGGCCCTGGAGGTGGCCAACCGGCGCCGGCGGGAGCGCAGCGAGGCCGAGGGCAGCACCACCCGCTGAGCCCGCCCGCCCGTGGGGCGGGGCGGGACACGGGGGCCGGGCAGTACGGTCCGGCCATGGACTTCAGCATCCCGGCCGAGACCCAGCAGCTCCTCGACGACCTCGATCGGTTCATCGTGGACGTGATCGAGCCCATGGAGCGCGAGGACGACAACGGCCGGTTCTTCGACCACCGGCGCGAGGACGCCCGGACGGACTGGGACCGGGGCGGGCTCCCCAACGCCGAGTGGGAGGCCCTGCTGGGCCGCATGCGGAAGGCAGCCGACGAGGCCGGCTTCCTGCGCTACCACCTCCCGGAGCGCTTCGGCGGCCGCAACGGCTCGAACCTCGACATGGCCATCATCCGCGAGCACCTGGCCCGGCGGGGGCTCGGCCTCCACAACGACCTGCAGAACGAGAGCTCCATCGTCGGCAACCTGGTCACGGTGCTGATGATGGAGAGGTTCGGCACCGAGGCCCAGCAGGCGGAATGGATCCCCAAGATGCTCGCCGGCGAGGCCCGCATCGGCTTCGGGCTCACCGAGCCGCTGCACGGCTCGGACGCCACCTGGATGGAGACCACCGCGGTGCGTGACGGCGACGAGTGGGTCATCAACGGCGAGAAGTACTGGAACACCGGGCTCCACCACGCCACCCACGACTACATCTTCGCCCGCAGCTCGGGCAGGCCCGGCGACGGCTTGGGCATCACCTGCTTCATCGTGCCCGTGGACACCCCCGGCTTCTCGGTGGAGGAGTTCATGTGGACCTTCAACATGCCCACCGATCACGCCCACGTCCGGCTTACCGACGTTCGGGTGAGCGACGCCGACATCCTCGGCGAGGAGGGGCGGGGCCTGCAGACCGCCCAGCTGTTCGTGCACGAGAACCGCATCCGCCAGGCCGCCTCGTCGCTGGGCGCCGGGCTGCACTGCATCGACGTGGCCGTCGAGTGGGCCCGCAACCGCACCACCTTCGGCAAGCCCCTGGCCCAGAACCAGGCCATCCAGTTCCCGCTGGCCGAGCTGTACACCGAGGCCGAGATGCTGCGGGCCCTCATCTGGAAGACTGCCTGGCAGCTCGACGAGGGGGTCGACCACATGGAGATCACCGACAAGGTGGCGATGTGCAACTACCGCGGCAACCGCTTCTGCTGCGACGCCGCCGACCGGGCCATGCAGACCTGCGGAGGGGTGGGCTACGGCCGGTCGATGCCGTTCGAGCACATCTACCGGCACCACCGCCGGTACCGGATCACCGAGGGCTCCGAGGAGATCCAGATCCGCAAGGTGGCCGGAAGCCTGTTCGGGTTCACCGGTCGGGCCAAGGGCTGACCGTGCCGGTCGCGGTCCCGCTCACCGTCGACGACCTCACCCCGGAGTGGCTGACCGGCGCGCTGGGCGAGGGCGGGCTCGAGGGCGCGGTGGTCGAGTCGCTCGAGTCGTCCCGGATCGGCGAGGGCGTGGGCTTCATCGGCCAGATCCACCGGCTCACCGTCGGCTATGCGGAGGCTCCGGACGCAGCGCCCGCGTCGGTGGTGGCCAAGATGCCCACCACCGACCCGGGCGGCCGCCTGATGGGATCGATGCTGCGCCTCTACGAGAAGGAGTCGGGGTTCTACCGGCACCTGGCCGGCGACTGCCCCGCGCGCACGCCCCGGTGCTACTACAACGGTGCCGAACCCGACGAGGGCAACTGGTGCCTGCTGCTGCAGGACCTGCACGATCACACGCCGGGCGATCAGCTGCAGACCCGGTCCCACGACGAGATGATCGAGGACCTGACCCGCCTGGCGCGCGTCCACGCCACCTGGTCCGACGGCCGTGCCGACGCCCATCAGTGGCTCCCGCCGATCTCGGACCCGTCGTCGGCGGGAATGGTGGCCATGTTCGACGAGGCCTACCCGGTGACCATGGAGCGGTACCGGCACCTGATCCCCGAGCACATGCACGGCTGGGGACCCCGGTTCGCCCCGGTGGCCATGGACTGGGTGGCCGACTTCGCCGCCCAGCCGGGGACGATCATCCACGGCGACTACCGCACCGACAACTTCCTGTTCGACGCGGACCGCGTGCCCACCGTCGTCGACTGGCAGCTGACCTGCCGGTCACCGGGCGCCTACGACCTGTACTACTACCTGGCGCTCAGCAGCGACCCGGTGGTGGTGTACGACGACTTCGACCACCTGGTGGCCCACTACCGGCGCCAGGTCGAGGCCGCCGGCGGGAGCCCGCCCGACACCGACACCCTGGTCAGCCAGATGCGGGGGGTGGGGCTGTGGCTGACCACCCTGGGGATCGTCACCTTCAGCCAGCTCGACCCCGCCAACGAGCGGGGCCAGGAGCTGTTCGTCAGCATGTGGCGGCGCGGCATCCGTCTGGCCGAGCGGATCGACCTGACCCCGGCGCTGCCCTGAGGATCCGGCCCGGGACGAGCGCTGATCAGGTCAGCACCAGCGCCACCTCGCCTAGCTGATCGAAGCGGGCGGTCACGGTCTCGCCGATGGGGCACGGGGTGAGCCCGGTGCAGGTGCCGGTGATGACCCAGGTCCCCGCCTCGACCCGACGGCCCCGGCGGGCCTCGTGGGCCAGCACCCAGGCCAGCGCCCGGTAGGGGTCGCCGAGCACCGCGGAGCCGGTGCCGGTGGCGAGCTCGGCCCCGGCGGTGCGCAGCGCCACCGAGACGAAGGCGGGCTCGACCCCGGTCGGGTCGAAGGGCGGGCCCAGCACCATTGCCGCGGCG
>JBFINV010000190.1:0-5200 GCA_041611015.1 Acidimicrobiales bacterium
GTTGGCGGCGTTGACGATCGCGTCGACCGCCTGCGCGGTGAGGTCTCCCTGGACCAGGACGATGCGCGGCGGCATCGCGGCCGGCCGGCCCGCCGGCGCCCTCGCTAGGCGCTCTGGGCCACTCCCGTCGGGCACGCCACGCCGGTGCCGCCGATCCCGCAGTAGCCCCACGGGTTCTTCGCGAGGTACTGCTGGTGGTAGCCCTCGGCGTAGTAGAACGGCGGCGCCTCGCGGATCTCGGTGGTGATCGCGCCGAGGCCGGGCCGGCCGGACTCGTCGAGCGCCTTCTGGTACCGCTCGAGCGATCCCTCGGCCAGGCGGCGTTGCGCCGCCGAGTGCGTGTAGACGGCCGAGCGGTACTGGGTGCCGACGTCGTTGCCCTGGCGCATCCCCTGGGTGGGATCGTGGTTCTCCCAGAAGATCCGCAGCATCTCCTCGTAGCTCGTCAGCTCCGGGTCGAACACCACGAGCACCACCTCGTTGTGGCCCGTCAACCCGGAGCACACCTCCTGATAGGTGGGGTTGGGTGTGTAGCCGCCGGCATAGCCCACCGCGGTGACGATGACCCCCGGCGCCTGCCAGAACTTGCGCTCGGCGCCCCAGAAGCAGCCCATCCCGAACATCGCCATTCGGGCACCGTCGGGGAACGGGCCCTGGAGCGGGGTGTCGAGCACCGCGTGGCGGGCGGGCACGGGCATGGCCTGGCTACGGCCGGGGAGGGCGTCGCCAGGATCGGGCATGGCGGTCTTGTCTCTGCCGAACAGTCCCACGGTGGCCTCCGAGCTCGTCGATCCTCCTGCAAACGCTAGTGGGGCCCGCGCGGTTCCGCGGTTCCGCGGATCGGCGCCGAGGTGATCAGGACGAGCCGGAGCCATCCATGTCGTCGCTCTCGTAGGGCGGGGCCCCGACGTTCAGGCGGAGATCCGGATACCGGCGATCCAGGGCCCAGTGGCACTGCCAGTCGTGTGCCAGGTACCCGGCGCGGCGCTCGGCGAACAGATCCCGCTCCTCTTCGCCCCAGCACGCCGGCGAGATGCGCTCGTCGTCGCACACGAACGTCGCGAGCGGGTCGTACAGGAGACGGTACCCGGCGTGCTCCGCCTCGATCGACGCGTCGAGCATGCCGTAGGGCCCCTCGTAGTCCGGCGGAACCCCCCCGATGGCGCGCAGCACGTCGACCCGCCACGCGCACGCGAGCGGATGCACCAGGCTGACGTTCCTGGTGATGACCGTCATGGCCCCGTAGCCGGGATCGCTCTGGTGGTAGCCCTCGAAGGGGGCCAGTGGCTCCCCGCCGGGCCGGCGGACCAGGCCGGCGTGACGGAGATACCCGCCCGGGCTCACGATCCGGCCCGTCACCGCAGCGATACCGGGCTGGCCGAGCCAGGCAATGAGGCGGCGGTGGGTCTCGGCGTCGGCAGGACGGACGCCCGGGCCGATCACGGCCAGCTCGTCGTGCTCGCAGGCCTCGAGCGCGTCGTTGACGTCCCGCCGGTAGTTGGCGAGCTCCTCGACCGACGCCACGGCAGGCTCGTGATCGGGCAGGCGCAGCCGGACCCGGTAGTTGCCCCGCCAGATGCCAGGGATCTCGTCGACGGTGCCGTCGATGCCGCGTCGCTCGAGCGCCGCCTCCACAGCGGCCACACCGGCGTCGAAGATGAAGGGTTTGGCGTTGGGGCGCAGCGCCATCGACGCTTCGTGCTCACGCCAGTGGTAGAGCACCCTGGTCACGTGGGCGACGCGGGGGTCCTGCTCGGCCACGCGCAGGGCCAGGTCCAGGTCCTGCGAGCCCTCGTAGGCCTGCCGGTACCCGCCGAGCTCGACGACCAGGGCGCGGCGGTACACGGTGAGATGGAACAGGTAGTTGCCGGCCAGCAGGGTCTCCGGCGCCCAGTTCGGCTTGAGGTGGGGCCGGGCCCGGAAGCCGTCGACGGTCACGTAGTCACGGTCGGAGTAGACCGCATGGAGGTCGGGCTCGCCGATCAGCAGCTGCCCGACGTGGAAGAGGGCGTCGGGCGCCAGCCGGTCGTCGTGGTCGAGGAACGCCACGTGCTCGCCCCGGGCCATCCCGAGCGCCACGTTGGTGGCCCCGCAGATGCCCTGGCCCTGCTCCAGGCGCTCCAGGCGGATCCTGGGATCGGTGGCGACCAACCGGTCCAGCTCCGCCAGCGTCTCCGGATCCGTGCTGGCGTCGTCGACCAGACACAGCTCCCAGTGCGGGTAGCTCTGGACCCGGACGCTGTAGATGCACTCGCGCAGGTATGCGGGCGGGGTGTCGTGGACCGGGGTCACAACGCTGATGAGGGGGGCCGACAGCTGGCGCCGGGCCTGTCGGCGCTGGGCCCGCCACTCGGCCAGGGTGACGAAGCCGTGGTGGAAGCACCAGGCCTGGTACTCGACGCCGACGGCCACCGCCCACCGTCGCAGCTGCTCCTCGCTGGGCTCGAGTCGGGGCAGCCGGGGGGCGCCGATGCGCCGGCCCACGCCGCCAGCGACCCGCCTGGCCCGGCGCGCGGTCAGGCCCGCGGTGCGCCCCAACGCCGCCGGGAGCCTGGCGAGCCGAAGAGCTTGGTTGCGTGCGAGCCGCACCGGCATCCGAGAAGCGTACGCTGGCGCCGGCGCCGACCGCGGCGCTGTCGACGAGGGAGGCCGAGTGGCTGGCAGGGACCCATCTCCGGTTCCCCGGTTAGACCCCGTCGACGCCACCGTCGCCCGGCCCAGGTGGTCGGTGATGGTGCCGACCCACAACTGCGCCCGCTACCTGGGGCCGTGCCTGGAGAGCGTCCTGGTGCAGGCGCCCGGCCCCGACGAGATGGAGATCGTCGTGGTGGACGACCGGTCCGACGACGATCCCGAGGCGGTCGTCCGCTCGGTCGCCGGACCCCGGGTGGACATCGAGGTGAACCCCCACAACCGGGGCGCCATCGGCAACTTCAACGCCTGCCTGGCCCGGGCCCGAGGCCAGCTCGTCCACCTCCTGCACGGTGACGACCTGGTCCGGCCCGGGTTCTACGCCCGGGCCGATCAGGCCTTCGCGGCCCACGACGACGTCGGAGCCTTCGTCAGCCGGGTGACCTACGTCGACGAGGCAGGACACCCCCTCGAGCGCACCCGACCCGAGCTCCAGGAGGCTGGACGCTGGCCGGATGCCCTCGAAGTCCTGTCCGTCTCGAACCGGATCCGACCGCCGGGCGTGGCCGCCCGGCGCCGGCTCTACGAGACCGTCGGCGGTTTCCGGACCGATCTCCCCCACGCGGCCGACTGGGAGATGTGGGTCCGCCTGGCCGCGGCGGCCCCGGTCTGGTACGACCCCGAGGTCCTCGCGGCGTACCGCCGTCACCGGGAGTCCGACACCGCAGCCCGGGTCCTGTCGGGAGCGAACCTGACCGAGCGGGCTCGGGCGATCGATCTGGTGAGCCATCACCTGGCGCCAGCCCGGCGACGCCGCCAGCGCCGCCGGGCCCACGGCTACTCGGCGCTCTTCGCCACCCGGACCGCAGCCCAGCTGCTCCTCGCGGGCGAGCTGCGCGGCGCGGCCAACCAGGCCGCCGGGGCCGCGCGCGCCCTCGGGCGCGCGGTCACCACCTGAGCAGTCTCGAGCGGACGAACCAGGCTCAGCTGGCCTCGGCCGGCTCCGCCACCGGCTCGGGGAACATCTGCTCCCAGCGCTCGAACCAGGCTCGGGGTCCCCGGGGGGCCTCGGCGGCGATCTCGGGGTTCGGGCGCAGCTCGCGCATGAGCGCCACGAAGCGCTTGAACAGGGCCCGCTCCCGGGCGCTGTCCCATTCGTAGCGCCAGGTGGACCCGTCGGGCTCGCGCACCACGTAGCTCGCCAACGACGCCATGTCCGCGATCCTCAGCGAACCCGGGCTGAACGGCTGCTCGTCGACCGCGGTCGGGCCGGCCCGTAGCCGCTTGGCCAGCAGCGCCCCCAGCCGCGGGGCCTTCGCGGCCCGGACCGCCAGCTTGCGGCCGGCGCCCAGGCGCGGGCCCGGTTGGTGACGACGCGTGGGCAAGGAGCTCTCGACCGGTACCGGGCCCAGCTCCCGTTGGACGGCCAGGCAGCGGTGCAGGCTGTCCGGCGTGGTCGAGAAGCAGCGCTCGGGGCCAGCCAGGTAGTCCTCGATGCCGTCGAGCAGGAAGGTGCACGAGTGGTACCTGCTCAGCAGCAGATCTCGCACGAACACCTTCGCCAGCGATCGCCGAATCGCGTTCCAGTCGCCGGCGTCGTGGATGGTCGCCATCGTGAGGCGGTTGCGCACCTCGAAGTAGAGCTGCCAGCCACCGAGCTTGAGGTAGAAGGGCTCGTGCCAGACCGCGATCCCGGGCATGGCCACGGTCCTGGAGCCCTCGGCCGCCAGCCGGATCCCGAACTCGATGTCGTCTCCGCGGATGAAGCAGGGCATGGGCAGGCCGTGACGCTCGAGCAGCTCGCTCCCGCCGGCGAAGAACCACCAGCCGTTGTAGTCACAGGTGCGCGGGCTCAGGAAGCTCTCGAGGGTGCGGTCGTCGCTGAGCGGCAGCCCGGGCAGGATCGGGCTCGGCTGCAGGGTCGCCTGGTCGATGTCGGCGCCCGCCTCGTAGAGCGCCGTGGGCCGGTCGAGGTCGAGCATGTGACCGCCCAGGGCCACGTCGTCGTGGGCGAACGCCAGGAAGGACCGGGCTCGGGCGAGCGAGTCGGGGTCGATCCGGATGTCGTCGTCGAGCAGCAAGAAGTGCGTCAGGTCGGGGGTGCGTACCGTCTCGAGCAGGCCGCGGCTGAACCCGCCGCATCCGCCGAAGTTCGGCTGCTCCACGACTCGCAGCTTCGACTCGAGCTCGGAGACCCATTCGGAACGCCCGAGGTCGGTGCCGAACCGGTCCCCCTGATTCACCACCATGAGCTGCTCGACGGCCCCGACGGCCACGGGGTCGGCGTCGATGTCGGCGAGCAGTTGACGGAGGTAGTCCTCTCGGTTGAACGTGCACACCACGGCGTTGAGCCGGACGTCCCGGCGGGGCGGGTCATCCGTCTCCCAGGCGGCGGCGTGGAGCGCGACGTCGGTGGTGGTGTCGATGGCGAACCAGACCCGGCCGGGGGCGACGTCGCCGCCGGGTCGCACCGTCAGGTCCACGTCGACGGTGGTGGCGTCGCCCGCTTCGACGTGCCGCCGCTCCACGAGGTGGACCTCGCCGTTCCCGCACTGGCGGTGCACGGTCA
>JBFINV010000191.1:0-5177 GCA_041611015.1 Acidimicrobiales bacterium
CCGCCGGCGTCGACCACGCCGGCCTCCTTCAGGACGGGAAGCAGGTCCGGGGTGCCGTCGAGGGAGACCTTGCCCGCCGCCAGGGTGCGCTCGAGCATCTCGACCAGCTCGACGCTGTCGGCCGCCGCGGCCACGGCCGCATCGGCGCTGGCCCGGGCCACGGTGTGGATCGTCCCCTCGACGGGTCGAGCCACGGCCCCGTAGGCCGCGGTCGCGGCCCGGTCGAGGGCGGTCGCGATGGCCTCCGCGCTGATCGCCTCGACCGCCGACAGCGAGTCGGCCACCGCCCGCAGTATCTGCGACAGGATCACCCCCGAGTTGCCCCGTGCCCCCATGAGGCTGCCGTGGCTGATGGCCTTCCAGCGCGACGCCGGGTCGTCGGGGGCCCCCTCGAGCTCCTCCACCACCGACCGCAGGGTGAGCGTCATGTTGGTGCCGGTGTCGCCGTCGGGCACCGGGTACACGTTGAGCGCGTTGATGGCGTCGCGGTGCGACGACAGGGCGTCCCGGTACGCCGCCAGGGCGCGCTCGATGTCGGCCACCCCCAGTCGATCGAGCGTCTCCATCGCCTGAGGATCGTACCGATCGGGGCTCCGACGGGCGTGATTCGGGCCCATGGGGCCGCGACCGCTGGGCAGATACTCCCGGATTGTGGGTCCGGCGGCCCCCGAGTCGTTATGGTGGGGCCGAACCGATCTAGGGCGGCTCCGGTCGCACGGAATGGGACCAGCGAGTGCAAGGCGTGATCAAGTCGTACGACCCGTCCACGGGTGACGGGGTGGTGACATCCGAGCGGGACTTCACCGAGTACGACCTGGCTGCCGACGCCCTCGAGGGCTCGGTCTTCCGCATGCTCCGTCAGGGCCAGCGGGTGGTGTTCGACCTGACCGACGACGGTCTGGCCACACGGCTGCGGCTCGGCTCCGAGGTGGACATGGGAACCCCGGACTTCCTGCGCTGACCCCCCGACGATTGGATCCAGCGCGGATCGGTTAACAATCAGGCAGCGCACGACAACGGCGTCGGGAGCACCAATGACCAGCAACACCCCCCAGGACGTGGCCGACCAGCTCCGCCGGCGGTTCGGTCTCGACACGGTCGACCTCCGATACGGGCTCGGCCAGGACGAGCTGTTCGAGGAGGCCATCGCCAACGACCGGGGCCGAATCCACATCGACGGCCCCGACGACGAGCAGAAGGCCTACCCCACGGCCCTGGGCAGCGACGGGCCACTGGTCTTCTACACCGACCCGCTCTGCACCGGCCGCCCCGTGGCGGACACCTTCGCCGTGGCCCACCCCGAGCTGGTGGACACGATCTGGTGGAAGGACGGGTTCGCTCCCTTCGACCCGGGAGCCTTCGAGGCCCTGCTGCACCGGGTCGTGGCGCACCTCAATCAACGCCGGGCCCGGTTGTACGTGACCGACGTGTTCTGCGGCTGGGACCCGGCACTGGCCGAGCCCTGCCGGTTCGTCGGCGAGTACGCCACCCACGCCTACTTCTGCAACATCATGTTCCCGAGCGACGTGCGCCCGGCCGACCCGCGCGACCGGGGCTGGACGATCATCAACGCTCCGTCGTTCCGCTGTGACCCCGACCGTGACGGAACCCGCTCGGACCGGGCCGTGATCATGGACATCGAGCAGCGGATCGCCCTGGTGGCGGGCCGGGCCGACTACTGCGGGGTCAACAAGAAGGCCATGTTCACCGTCATGAACTACGTGCTGCCAGCCAAGGGGCAGCTGTCGATGCACTGCTCGGCGAACGTGGGCCCCGACGGCGACAGCGCCATCCTCTTCGGGTTGTCGGGAACCGGCAAGACCACCCTGTCGGCGGACCCCGACCGCCTGCTCATCGGCGACGACGAGCACGTCTGGTCCGACGACGGGATCTCCAACTTCGAGGACGGCTGCTACGCCAAGCTCATCGACCTCAACAAGGACAACGAGCCCATCATCGCTGCGGCGATGAGCATGAAGGGCACCCTCATCGAGAACGTGCCGCCCTGCCCGGGGCGCCGCATCGAGGACACCGACCCCCAGGACCTCGACCTGACCGACGGGTCCATCACCGAGAACACCCGCTTCGCCTACCCGCTGGCGTGCAACCCGCGAGTGGTCGACGAGGTGGTGGGGCCCCACCCGAGCACCATCGTGCTGCTCACCGCCGACGCCTTCGGGGTGCTCCCGCCGGTGTCCGTCCTCACCCGCGACGAGGTCCTGTATCACTTCGTCACCGGTTTCACGGCCCGGCTGGCCGGCACCGAGGTGGGCGTGACCGAGCCCGAAGCCACCTTCTCGCCCTGCTTCGGGGCCCCGTTCATGAGCCAGAAGCCCTCGGTCTACGCCAGGCTGCTGGCCGAGCGCATGGAGCAGCACCAGACCCGCTGCATCCTGCTCAACACCGGTTGGACGGGTGGTCCCTACGGCAAGGGCGAGCGCATGTCGCTGGCGGTGACCCGCCGGCTCCTCGACGCCGCGCTGGCGGGCGAGCTCGACGACGCGGACCTGGTGAACCACCCGATCCTCGGGCTGCGCATGCCCACGAATGTCGACGGGGTGCCCGACGACATCCTCGACCCCCGCGAGACCTGGGACGACCCCGAGGCCTACGACCGCCAGGCGCTGGAGCTGCGGGATCTGTTCCGGGCCAACTACGCGGCCAAGGGGTTCGCCGAGCTCGGCATCCGCGACGTGATGTAGCGCCCGCCGTGACAACCGTCGAGGAGCTCCCCACCCCGGCGCTTCTCGTCGACCACGACCTGTTCACGGCCAACGCGGACACCATGGCCGCGGCCCGGCCGGGACGGGCGTTGCGCCCCCACGTGAAGGCCTTCAAGAGCACGGCGGTGGCCCGAGAGCTGGCGGATCGGGGCCACACCGGCTTCTGCTGCGCCACCGTGCGCGAGATGGAGGGGATGGCGGGCGCCGGCCTGGGCGAGGACCTGCTGCTGGCGAACGAGGTGGTGGATGCCTCTCGGCTCGGAGCTCTGGTCCGGAGCGGGGCCCGGGTCACGCTGGCGGTCGACTCCGAGGCCACGGTCCGGGCGGCTGCGGCCGGCGGCGTGCTCGAGGTGCTCGTCGACGTGAACGTGGGCCTCCCCCGCTGCGGTTGCGATCCCGCCGACGCCGGCCGCCTCGCCGACCGAGCCCGGGCCGCCGGCCTCGAGGTGCGAGGGGTCATGGGCTACGAGGGCCACCTGATGGTCGAGCCCGACCGGCAGCGCCGCCAGGAGGGCGTGGATACGGCCATGGAGCTGTTGTGCCGGGCCCACGCCGACGTCGGTGGCGAGGTGGTGTCCGCTGGCGGGACCGGCACCTTCGACCTCAACCAGGCGGCCACCGAGATCCAGGCTGGCTCCTACGTGTTCATGGACACCGCCTACGCCAGGCTCGACCTGCCCTTCGCCGAGGCGCTGCGGGTGCTGGCCACGGTGGTGTCGGTCGAGGCCGGCCAGCGCTGGGCGGTCGCCGACGCCGGGCTGAAGGCGCTGGCCATGGACCACGGCAATCCCGACCTCGACGGGGGCCGGGTGCTGTTCTGCTCCGACGAGCACACCACCATCACCGACGGGCGCTGGACGGTCGGTGAGCGGGTCCGGCTGCGTCCGGCCCACGTCGACCCCACGGTGGCCAAGCACCAGGTGCTCTGGGTGGTCCGAGACGACGAGGTGATCGACCGCTGGCCCGTGGACCTGCGGCACTGGTGAGGCCCGCGCCCCGACGTCAGCAGCCCCCGCCCCGGAAGCCGTCGGGATGGGTGCGCTGCCATTCCCAGTGGTCGCGGATCATGGCATCGATGCCGTGGTCGGCGCGCCAGCCCAGCTCGGCGTGGGCCTTGGAGGGATCGCTGTAGCTGACGGCCACGTCGCCGGGACGCCGGCCCACCACCCGGTAGGGGATCTGGCGGCCGACGGCGGTGGAAGCCGCCGCCAGGACCTCCAGCACCGAGGTGCCGGTCCCGGTGCCCAGGTTCCAGGTGTGGACGCCGGCCTGCTCCGAGAGCCGCTCGAGCGCCGCCAGGTGACCACGAGCCAGATCGACGACGTGGATGTAGTCGCGCACCCCGGTCCCGTCGGGGGTGTCGTAGTCGTCGCCGAAGACCTGGACCTCGTCGAGCTTGCCCACCGCCACCTGCATCACGTACGGCACCAGGTTGTTCGGGATGCCCGCGGGGTCCTCGCCGATGAGGCCGCTCGGGTGGGCTCCGACCGGGTTGAAGTACCGCAGCAGGGCCAGGCGCCAGCGAGGGTCGGCAGCCGCCAGGTCGGTCAGGATCTGCTCGATCACGAGCTTGGTGCGGCCGTAGGGGTTGATGGGCCCGGTGGGGTCACCCTCGCGCAGGGGCACTGCGGCCTCGGGGCTGTAGACCGTGGCCGAGGAGGAGAACACCAGCGCATCGACACCGCGAGCAGCCATCACCTCGAGCAGCGAGATCGTCGACCCCACGTTGACCCGGTAGTAGCGGAGGGGCTCGGCGACGGACTCCGCGACGGCCTTGAGCCCTGCGAAGTGGATCACTCCGTCGATGGGATGGGTCGCGAACACCTCGTCGAGGGCGTCCCGGTCGGCCACGTCCACCTCGTGGAACGCAACCGGCCGCCCGACGATGCGACCCACGGCCTCGACCGCCTCGGCCGAGCTGTTGGCCAGGTTGTCGACCACCACCACGTCGCGACCCGCGCTCAGCAGCTCGATGCAGGTGTGGCTCCCGATGTAGCCGGCGCCCCCGGTGACGAGGATCGTCTGCACGCGACCAGGTCGGTCAGAGGTTGATGATGGGGCAGGTCAGGGTCCGGGTGATGCCGTCGACCATCTCGATCTTGCCCACGACCATGCGCCCGAGGTCGTCCATGGTCTCGGCAGAGGCCTTGGCGATGATGTCGTAGGGGCCGGTGGCCACGTCGGCCGAGTCCACGCCGTCGATGGCCCGGATGCTCTCGGCCACCGAGCCGGCCATGCCCATCTCGATCTGCATGAGGACGTACGCGCTGACTGCCATCGGTCGGCTCCTCCGGGGGTTCGGTCCTGTGATGGTACCGATAGGGCCGGGTGCGACCCCATTAGATGATCATGGCCCGGATGCCCATACCCATCAGGAACAGCCCACCGCCGGCGTAGAGCAGGTGGCGATGGTCGGGCATCTGGAACCGGTAGCTGTAGATGATGGCCACCGCG
>JBFINV010000192.1:0-5091 GCA_041611015.1 Acidimicrobiales bacterium
ACAGCCCGAGGTCCGAGGTCGCGAGCTCGCTCGCACCGGCTCGGAGTCGGGCATGCTGGCGGTGGCCGCGATGACCCTGCTCATCGGTGGGGCCATGCTCACCATCGCTGGTGTGGCGCTGAGCCGCAGGCTCTCCTGAGGAAGCGCGGGCGTCGTCGTCCGGTCCCGGCTCCTCTGACCACTACGATGCCCCCGTAGGGGCCGCGACCGAAGGAGACCCGCCGTGCCTGCGACCGTCGTCGTCGGCACCCAATGGGGCGACGAGGGCAAGGGGAAGTTCACCGACCTCTTCGCCAAGGAGATGCACCTGGTCGTGCGCTACCAGGGCGGCCACAACGCGGGCCACACCCTCGTGGTCGACGGCGACACCACCGCGCTGCAGCTCATCCCGAGCGGGGTGCTGTACGGCCACATCACCCCGGTCATCGGCAACGGGGTGGTCGTGGACCCCGAGGTGCTCATCGCCGAGATCGACATGCTGGAGCAGAAGGGTGTCGACTGCTCCCGGCTGCGGGTGTCCGGGAACGCCCACCTGATCCTGCCCTACCACCAGGAGCTCGACGTCGTCTTCGAGCGTCACCTGGGAACCAGCAAGCTCGGGACCACCAAGCGGGGGATCGGCCCCGCCTATGCCGACAAGGCCTTCCGCATCGGGCTGCGGGTCCAGGACCTGATGGACGAGAAGATCTTCCGCGAGAAGCTGCGGGTGGCGCTGCGCGAGAAGGGGCCGCTGTTGGCAAAGGTCTACAACCGGCTCAGCCCGGACCTCGACGTCATCGCCGACAAGTACCTCCACGAGCACTTCCCCCGGCTCGAGCCCTACATCTGCGATGCGGTGAACCTGGTCCACGACGCGCTCGAGGCCGGCCAGCACGTGTTGCTGGAGGGTGCTCAGGCCACGTTCCTGGATCTGGACCACGGCACCTACCCCTTCGTCACCTCGTCCAACCCCACTGCGGGCGGGGCCTGCACCGGCTCCGGAGTGGGTCCTCGCCACATCGAGCGGGTGGTGGGCGTGGCCAAGGCCTACACCACCAGGGTGGGGTCGGGTCCGTTCCCGGCGGAGCTGTTCGACGAGGTGAGCGACCACTTCGTCGAGGCCGGCAACGAGTACGGCACCAACACCGGGCGCCGCCGCCGCTGCGGTTGGTTCGACACGGTCATGCTCCGCCATGCCGCCCGGCTCAACTCCTTGTCGGAGCTGGCGTTGACCAAGCTCGACGTCCTCGACCAGCTGGACCGGATCAAGGTCTGCGTGGCCTACGACATCGACGGGACCCGAACCGACCGACTTCCCTACCACCAGTCGGACTTCCACGCGGCACGGCCGGTGTACGAGGAGCTGCCGGGCTGGCAGGCCGACACCTCGGGGTGCACCGAGCCGTCGCAGCTGCCCGCTGCGGCTCGCCACTACATCACCCTGCTGGAGGACCAGGTGGGGGTCCCGGTGTCGATCGTCGGCGTCGGCCCCGGGCGCAGCCAGGTCGTGAACTGGGTCCACGGCTGATGCGGGTCTGCGTGGTGGGGTCGGGCGGCCGCGAGCACGCCCTGGCCGAGGTGCTGGGCCGCAATGCCGAGGTCGTGGTCAGCCCCGGCAACCCCGGAATCGCCAACTCCGTCGAGGCCGGAGCCGAGGACATCGATGCCGACCTCTACGTGATCGGTCCCGAGGCCCCGCTGGTCGACGGCCTCGCCGACCGGCTCCGGGCCCAGGGCCGGCTCGTGTTCGGACCGGGCGCCGACGGGGCCCGGCTCGAGGGCTCCAAGGCCTGGATGAAGCAGCTGCTGGTCGACGCCGGGGTGCCCACCGCCGCCCACGGCAGCTTCACCGAAGCCGACCCGGCGCTGGCGTTCCTCGAGACCATGCCCGAGCCCTACGTGGTCAAGACCGACGGCCTGGCTGCGGGCAAGGGCGTCGTGGTCACCGACTCGCTGGCCGAGGCCCGGGCCGCAGTGCAGCGCTACCTGTCGGGCGAGGCCTTCGGCGACGCCGGCCGGACCGTCGTCATCGAGGAGGGACTCACTGGCCCGGAGCTGTCGGTCCTCGCCGTGTGCGACGGCACCACTGCGGTCGCCCTGGCCCCGGCCCAGGACTTCAAGCGCATCGGGGAGGGCGACACCGGACCCAACACCGGGGGGATGGGGGCCTACTCGCCGGTACCGGCCGCCGGCGACGAGGTGGTCGCCGAGGTGATGGAGGCCTTCGTCGATCCCACGCTGGAGGAGCTGCGGGCCCGGGGCATCGACTACCGCGGGGTGCTCTACGCCGGGCTCATGCTCACCCCGGACGGCCCCCGCATCCTCGAGTACAACGTGCGCTTCGGCGACCCGGAGACCCAGGTGGTCCTGCCTCGCCTCGAGTCCAGCCTCTCCGAGCTGCTCATGGAAGCGGCCCGAGGTGAGCTGCGCTCGAAGCCACAGTTCTCGAAGGACGCCACCGTTGCCGTGGTCCTCGCGAGCGAGGGCTACCCGGGCCCGGCCCGCACCGGCGACCCCATCGACGGTCTCGACGAAGCCCGTGCTGTGCCCGGGGCCCGGGTCTACTGCGCCGGGGTGGCCGAGCACGGCGGTGGGCTTGTCACCGGGGGCGGGCGGGTCCTGAACGTCGTCGGGCGGGGCCCCAGCATCGCCCGAGCCCGGGCCGTGGCCTACGAGGCTGCGGCGAAGATCAGCTGGCCCGGGCGCCAGCACCGGAGTGACATCGCGCTGACTGCCAGCGGGGAGGAGGAGCAGCAATGAAGGTCGGGGTCCTCATGGGCTCGAAGTCCGACGAGGAGAAGATGGCCAAGGCCCGCGAGACCCTCGAGCAGTTCGGGGTCGAGTGCGACTGGCGGGTGCTGTCCGCGCACCGGAACCCGCACCGGGTCGTCGAGCTGGTGTCCACGGCGCGCGAGCAGGGCTACGTGGCCTTCATCTGCGGCGCCGGGATGGCGGCCCACCTGGCCGGGGTGGTCGCCGCGCACACCACCTTGCCCGTGGTCGGCGTGCCCCTGTCGGGGGGCGCCCTCGGCGGCGTGGACGCCCTCTACGCCACCGTGCAGATGCCCCGGGGGGTGCCGGTGGCCACGGTGGCGGTCGACGGGTCGATGAACGCCGCACTCCTGGTGATCCAGATGCTGGCCATCACCGACGAGCGCCTGGCAGCCGACCTCGCCGAGCACCGGGCGGCGATGGCGGGAGCCTGAGTTGGCCCACCCCCTGGTCCCGAACGTGCTGGCGGAGCGCTACGCGTCGGCGGAGATGGTCCGGCTCTGGTCGCCCCGGCACAAGGTCGTCCTCGAGCGCCGGCTCTGGCTGGCGGTGCTGCGGGCTCAGGTGGATCTCGGGGTCGAGGTCCCGGCGGGGGTGGTCGAGGACTACGAGGCCGTGCTCGAGGACGTGGACCTCGATGCCATCGCCGAGCGGGAGCGCACGACCAGACACGACGTGAAGGCTCGAATCGACGAGTTCTGTGCTCGCGCGGGCCACCAGCACGTCCACAAGGCAATGACCTCCCGCGACCTGACCGAGAACGTCGAACAGCTGCAGATCCGGGCTGCGCTGGAGCTGACCCGCGATCGGGCCGTCGCCGCGCTGGCTCGACTCGGGCAGCGAGCTGCGGAGTACGCCGACGATCCCCTGACCGCCCGAACCCACAACGTGGCGGCCCAGGTCACCACCGTGGGCAAGCGCTTCGCCAACGCAGCCGAGGAGCTGCTGCAGGCCTTCGCCCGGGTCGAGGAGCTGGTGGCGCGCTACCCGCTCCGCGGGATCAAGGGACCGGTGGGCACCCAGCAGGACCAGCTGGCCCTGCTCGGGTCACCCGCCGCCGTCGACGAGCTCGAGGAACGGGTCCTGGCGCACCTCGGGTTCGAGACCAGCCTCGTCAGCGTGGGGCAGGTCTATCCCCGCTCCCTCGACCTGGACGTGGTGGGCTCGCTGGTGCAGCTGGCTGCGGCGCCCGCCAGCCTGGCGATCACCCTGCGGCTGATGGCCGGCCACGAGCTGGCCACCGAGGGGTTCCGGGCCGGCCAGGTGGGGTCGTCGGCCATGCCCCACAAGATGAACAGCCGCTCGTGCGAGCGGATCGCGGGGCTGGCGCAGATCCTGCGGGGTCACCTGACGATGGTGGCGGGCCTCGCCGGTGACCAGTGGAACGAGGGCGACGTCAGCGACTCGGTCGTCCGCCGGGTGGCGCTGCCGGATGCGTTCTACGCCGTCGACGGGCTGTTCCAGACCTTCCTCACCGTCCTTCACGAGCTCGGTGTGTATCCAGCCGTCATCGACGAGGAGCTGCGGCGGTACCTGCCGTTCCTGTCCACGACCCGCATCCTCACCGCTGCGGTGCAGGCCGGCGCCGGGCGTGAGGAGGCCCACGAGATCGTCCGCGGGCACGCCGTGGCTGCGGCCCTGGCCATGCGGGAGGCCGGGGGCGGGGAGGCCGATCTGGTCACTCGCCTCGCCGGCGACGACCGCCTTCCCCTCGACGCCGACCTGCTCGCCAAGCTGCTGGCCGATCCCGGCACGGGCCTGGCCGGCCGCCAGGTGCAGCGGGTGTGCTCGGCCGTCGACGCCATCGTTGCTCGCTACCCGGACGCCGCCCTCTACCGACCGGAGCCCATCCTGTGAAGACCCGCCAACCTGCCTACCCACTGGATCTCCCACACGTGTACTCGGGCAAGGTCCGTGACATCTACGACGCGGGCGAGGATCGGTACCTCATGGTCACCAGCGATCGGATCTCGGCCTTCGACGTGGTCATGAACGAGGTGGTCCCCGACAAGGGACGGGTGCTCATGGCCATGTCGGCGTTCTGGTTCGAGGAGCTGGCCCACATCGCCCCCAGCCACCTGGTGTCCACCGACCTGGCGGACTTCCCCGAGGCCGCCCAGCGCCCGGAGCTGGCGGGGCGGTCGATGCTGGTGCGCCGGGCCGAGATGTTGCCCATCGAGTGCATCGTCCGGGGCTACCTGTCGGGCTCGGCCTGGAAGGAGTACCGCCAGGACAGCACGATGCACGGCATCCCGCTCCCCGCTGGCATGCGGGAGTCGGAACAGCTGCCCGAGCCGGTCTTCACCCCATCGACCAAGGCCGCCGACGGGCTGCACGACG
>JBFINV010000193.1:0-5054 GCA_041611015.1 Acidimicrobiales bacterium
CAGGAGGTCGCCCTTGGTGATGATGATCAGCTGGTAGTGGGGCGCCAGGGCCTCGACGGTCTCGCGAACCCCGTCGAGGAGCTCCACGGGATGGCGCATCATCTCCTTGCCCCAGCCCAAAATGCGCGCGACGTCGTCGGCGTGGACCTTGCCGTCGGTCAGCTGGATCGCGGTCTCGACCATCGACAGGGTGAAGGACTTGACGCCGTAGCCGAAGACCTCCAGGTTGCGACGCTCCACCGCGAACAGGTGCTCCTGCACGTCGTCGCCGGGGTCGTAGCGAGCGATCATCTCCCGGAACCGCCCCTCGACGTCCACGAAGTGCACCTCGGACTCCCAGAGGGTGTCGTCGGCGTCGAGGCCAACGGTGGTGATCACGGGGAGGGCGCTTGCAGTTGGCTCACACCATGGTGCGGCTGGCGTACCAGGGCTTGATGCTCTTGTTGATGATCTCCAGCCGCTCGTCGAAGGGGATGAACGCGCTCTTCATCGCGTTGATGGTGAGCCACTGCACCTGGTGCCAGCTCCAGCCGAAGGCGCGGCAGCACACGTCGAACTCGTTGGACAGGGTGGTGGCGCTCATGAGCCGGTTGTCGGTGTTCATGGTGGCCCGATAGCGCAGCTCGACGAGGTCCTTGATGGGGTGCTCCTCGATCGAGCTGGCCGCCCCGGTGTGGACGTTGGAGCTGGGGCACAGCTCGAGGGGGATCCGGGTGTCGCGAACGAACGCTGCCAGGGGGCCGAGCTCGTAGCCACCGTCGGGGGTGCGGGTGATGTCGTCCACGATGCGGACCCCGTGGCCGAGCCGCTCGGTGCCGCAGTACTGGATGGCCTCCCAGATCGACGGCGGACCGAAGGCCTCGCCCGCGTGGATGGTGACGTGGAAGTTCTCGCGCTTGATGTACTGGAAGGCGTCGAGGTGGCGAGTGGGCGGGTTCCCGGCCTCGGCCCCGGCGATGTCGAATCCCACCACCCCCCGCTCCCGGTGCCGGACCGCCAGCTCGGCGATCTCCAGGCTGCGGGCTGCGTGGCGCATCGCCGTCAGCAGGGTGCCGATGCGGATGTCCCGCCCGTGGCTGCCGTCGCGGAACCCGGCCACGGTGGCCTCGACCACCTCGTCGAGGGTCAGGCCCCCCTCCACGTGGAGCTCGGGCGCGAAGCGGACCTCGGCGTAGACCACCCCGTCGGCGGCGAGATCCTCGGCGCACTCGGCTGCGACCCGGTGCAAGGCATCCGCAGTCTGCATCACCCCGACGGTGTGGGCGAACGTCTCCAGGTACAGCTCCAGGTTGAGGCGGCTGGCTCCCCGCACCATCCAGCTGGCCAGCTCGTCGGCGTCGGTGGTCGGGAGGTCGTGGTAGTCGTGCTCGGCGGCCAGATCGATGATGGTCTGGGGTCGGACCCCGCCGTCGAGGTGATCGTGCAGGAGGACTTTGGGCGCTTCGCGCAGCTCGGCGACGTTCGGAGAGGCCATACCGCATCCTAGGGCCGGTCCGGCCCAGGTCCCGGGTCAGAACCCCCGCAGCGGCACGTCCGGCGCCCGCTGGAGCCAGTTGTCGTCGAGATAGCGGGCGGTGCCGTCGATCACGTGGAGGGTGTAGGCGTGGCGGGAGCGATCGGAGGTGTTGGGGGCCGACCAGTGGGGGAGGAGGCCGTCGAGCACCACCAGGGTGCCGGCCTCGGCCTCGAGGGGGATGCCCTGCTCGGCCGGGAACGGGGTGTCATCGAGGACGTCCATGGTGGTGCCGTCGCCGTCGCGGCGGAAGCGTTGCTTGGGCGGCAGCCGGTGGTGACCGGGGAGGCACCACAGGCAGCCGTTCTCGACGGTGGCGTCCTCGAGGGCCACCCAGAAGCCGACCACGGACTTGGGCTCGGTCCAGAGGAACGGGTGGTCGGTGTGCCACACCACCTCGCCCCCGATCCGGGGCTGCTTGAAGATGTACATGGACTGCAGCAGCTTCGGGTCCTCGAACCTCAGGTCGGTGGCCAGCTGGGCCAGCTCGGGCTTGCGGGAGAAGGCCGAGAACACCGGGTCCAGGTCGTGCATGGCGTGGCCCACCTTGTTCAGCGCCTGCTCCTTGGGCACCACCAGATGGCCCTGGTCGTCGAAGGCGCCCTCCTCGAAGAAGAACCGGATCTTGTCGCCGGAGGTGAGGAAGTACTCGTCCCGGTCGTGGCGACGGTCGGTGGTGGAGAACACCGTCGACACCCCCCGGGGGTCGAAGTCGGCCACCAGCTCGTCCATCCGGGCCCGCAGCGCGCCCACCTCGTCGCGGCTGTAGAACCCGGGCAGCACCAGCACCCCGCGCTCGCGGAACTCCTGGATCTGTTCGTCGCTCAGCATGCCCACGCCGGCCAGATTAGGCGCCGACCGGGCGACGCGGGTCTGGACCCGCGGGACCGATGCCGAACGGCTACATCTCGCCCTTGCGGTAGATGTAGCCGTCGGCGCGCGGCATCCGGAGGCGCTGGGAGAAGAAGATCAGCACGACCAGCACGATCACGAACGGCAGGATGGAGATCCACCAGTCGGGCACGGTGTCGGACGCGAAGTACCAGACCGCCGCAGCCGCGCCAAGGAAGCCGGCGAGGAAGGCATCCACCCGCCGGTCGCGGCGCACAGCCCAGACCAGCACCGCTCCCAGCGCGATGGTGTTGACCAGCAGCAGGGCGTGCGAGGCGGATCCGTCCAGATCGCGCAGGCCGATGCCGAACGGATAGCCGAACAGCATGGCGCCCGCCATGATGCCGAACGGGCGCCAGTTGCCGAAGATCAGCGCAGCCAGGCCGATGAAGCCCCGGCCGTTGGTCTGGCCCTCCAGGTAGATGCCCGACAGCTCGGGGCTGGCGATGAAGGCACCGCCCAGGCCGGCCAGGCCGCCGCTGACGATCACGCCCAGGTACTTGTACAGGTAGATGTTGATGCCCTGGGTCTCGCCGCCGTGGGGGTGCTCGCCGCAGATGCGGAGCCGCAGCCCGAACCGGGTTCGCCAGATGACCCAGGCGCTGATCGGGACCAGCGCGAACGCGACCATGGTCGCCAGTGACACCTGGGTGACCAGACCTTTCAGCAGGCCCGTCATGTCGGAGACCCAGAACCAGTTCTTGCGGGTCAACCACCCCAGCATGTCCGGCGATTTCCACCCGAACAGATCGCCTCCCGCCAGGAAGGGGAAGGTGAACTTGCCGACGCCGGGGACCCGGGGCGACTGGGTGATGGACCCGCCGTCGTAGTCGACGAGGATTTCCGAAGACAGGAATCGGGTGATTCCCGGCGCCAGCACGTTGATGGCGACACCCGAGATGATGTGGTCGACGCCGAAGCTGACCGTGGCGATGGCGTGCAGCAGCCCCCCGAGGGCTCCACCTCCGACCCCGATGAGCAGACCCCACCAGCCGCCGTAGTTGATCGCACCCCAGGCCCCGAACCAGGTGCCCAGGATCAACATCCCCTCGAGCCCGATGTTGACCACGCCGGCTCGTTCGCTGAACAGCCCCCCCAGTCCGGCCAACATGATCGGCACCGCCCACCGGAGCATGGCCTGTGACGACGACACCGCGGTGAGACGCTCGGTGTCGTCGAAGCCCTGCACGACCGTCAGCACCAGGACGCCCACGGCCGCATAGATCATCCACCTGGCCCAGGTCGGCACCCGCTGGAGGTCGAACCTCATGTCGCCGCCGCCTCTGGAGTCGGGGCCGTCGTCTGCCTGATGGCGGCTGCCGCGGCCGCGGCCTCCTCCCGGAGCCTGATCCGGTAGACCACCTCGTAGGCGATCACCGCAGCCAGGATGATGACGCCCTGCATGATCACCACGATCTCGCGTGAGGCGGCGCCGGTGATCTGGAGGATGCCCGAGGAGACGTCGAGGAACGCGAAGATCAACGCGGCGAACGCCACCCCCACCGGGTGGTTGCGGCCCAACAGCGCGGTGGCGATGCCGGCGAAGCCGAGGCCCCGGATGGGGTTCGAGGGGAAGAACCCGGTGTTGAACAGCTCGTTCATGCCGACGAGCCCGGCGACGGCACCGGACAGCACCATGGCCAGCACCACCATCTGCTTGGGCGGGACGCCGCCGGCCTGGGCCGCAAAGGGGTTCGCCCCGCTGGCCCGGAGGTCGTAGCCGAACACCGTGCGGTTGAGGAGGACGTGGTAGAGGATGCCGACCGCAATCGCGATGATCAGAACGCCGGTCAGCTCCTTGCCCTGTCGGACCTCCCGGGTGAACACCTCGAGCCACGTGTTCAGGCTGGGCAACAGCCCCGACTCCGCGATCGGCTCGGTCGTCACCCGGCCGCCGCTGGCGGCGATGTCGCCGCCAGCCTTCCACTCGATGATCAACCACGCCACCAGACCGGAGATGGCGATGGCGTTGAGCATGATCGTGGAGATCACCTCGTTCACGCCGCGCGTGACCTTGAGGACGCCGGCCACGCCGGCGTAGGCGCCGCCCACCGACATGGCCACCACCAGGATGAGGGCGATGTGGAAGACCGAAGGGATCTCGACGAGGCTGCCGACGTGCGCGGCCACGATGAACGCGAGCAGGAACTGGCCCTCGACGCCGATGTTGAACAGGTTCATCCGGAAGCCGATCGCCGCGGCCACGCCCGAGAGGTACAGCGGCGTCGCCCGGTTGAGGATGTCGACCTGGGTCTCGAGCTTCGACGCGTGCTCGATCATGTCGCCGTAGGCCTCGACCGGGTTGCTCCCCGAGATCAACAACACGATGGACGACACCACGACCGCGATCACCAGTGCGCTCACCGGCGCGGCGGCGCCGAGCAGGGCCTTCCTGGCGAAGCTCGAGTTCATCGGTCACTTGCTCCCACGGTGGCGCCGGTCATGTAGGCGCCGAGATCCCGCGGCGTGACCTCCTGGGGGTCGAGGGTGGCCACGAACCGGCCCCGGAGCATCACCAGGATCGTGTCCGAGAGCCCGATGAGCTCGTCGAGGTCGGCCGAGACGAGAAGGGTGGCCAGACCCTGGGCCCGGGCTGCCCGGATGTCGTCCCACACCGCCGCCTGGGCGCCGACGTCGATCCCCCGGGTCG
>JBFINV010000194.1:0-5006 GCA_041611015.1 Acidimicrobiales bacterium
GCCACCATCGAGTCCGCCGAGGAGTGCCCCGGCGAGTGCATCTTCATCGAGATCTGATCGCCGGGGGCTGAACCCGGCCGATCAAGGAGATGTTGGGCTCGATCGGCGACCTGGTCGAAGACGTCCAGGTCCGGCTGGCCGGTCCCATAGAAGCGGCATCCGACACCGCAGCAGTCATCGCCCGCCGTCGCGGTGGCAGCGCCGCGTCCGTGGCCGCGGCCGCGGCCCGGCTGGCCGGCACTGCTCGATTCATCGGACAGGTCGGTGCGGACCGGCTGGGCGACGCGCTGCTCGAGGATCTGGCGGCCGAGGGGGTGGAGGCGGTGGTGCATCGGGCGGGCCGCACCGGGACGATCGTGGTGCTGGTCCACGCCGACGGCGAGCGCTCGATGCTGACCGACCGGGGTGACTGCATCGACCTCACCGATCCGGATCCGGCGTGGCTCGACGGGCTCAGCGTGCTGCACGTGCCGTTCTACTCGCTGGCCGTCGAGCCCCTGGGGGCGACTGCCCGAACCTTGGCGGGGTGGGCCGGGGAGCGGTCGCTGCCGGTGTCCATCGATGCCTCCTCGACCGCCGAGCTGGAGCGGTTCGGGGTCTCGGAGTTCCACGGGCTGGTGGCCGAGCTGGGGCCCGACGTGGTGTTCGCCAACGCGTACGAGGGCGAGCTCCTCGGTCTCGACTCGGGGCTGGCCGGAGCCGGGCTCACCGTGGTGCACGACGCCGGCGGTGCCGTGGTCCGCCCGGCAGGAGCCGCCGCCATCTCGGTGCCCGCCGAGCCGGCGCAGGTGGCCGACACCACCGGTGCCGGCGACGCCTTCGCTGCGGGGTTCTTGACCACGTGGTCGGGCGGCGGGGATGCCGAGCGGGCCGCGGCCGCCGGCCACGAGGCCGCCCGGGCCTGGCTCGGCCTCCGCGGCGGTGACGGGTGAGCCTCTTTCGGGCCTCGGTGGTCGACGCATCCGACGCCCGTTGCAGCCGTCCCGATGTGTCGGTCGCGCACGCGACCCCGACCTAGACGGCGACGGGCTCCTCGAGATCGATGTCGCCGACGGTGGTGGCCGGCTGGGCCCGCTCACCGAGGTCGGTGAGGTCGATGACGTCGGGCTCCCGGACGATGGGATGGAACCTCCCGGCCCCCCACCAGCCCACCCAGGCCAGCAGGGCCCCGGCGAAGATGTCGGTCCAGTAGTGGTTGGCGGTAACCACGACCACCACTGCAGTCAGCACCGGGTGGGCGATCACCAGCCAGCGCAAACGGCTGATCCCCACCTTGATGACCGCCACTGCGATCAGCAGGGCCCAGCCGACGTGGAGCGACGGCATCGCGGCCAGCTCGTTGGCAGCCTTGGCGATGCCGAGCGCGTAGGGATCAGGCCCGAAGAGGCGGGCCGTGTCCACGAAGCCGGCCATCCGCAGCATGCGAGGCGGGGCCAGCGGGAACGCCAGGTGGACCACCAGCCCGGCCATGGTGCAGGCGATGAGCGCGAAGCGGATCCGGGGCATGGCGTGGCGTTTGAACAGCAGGGCCCACGCCAGGAACAGGATCATCGAGGGGAAGTGGGCCGCGAAGTAGTAGGTGTTGGCAGCCCGAGTGAGCCACTCGTAGGGCAGGAACAGCCCCTGCAGCACGGCTTCGGACGGGAGGCCCACCTGCTCCTGGAAGTCGATGAGCCGGTGGGCGTTGCCCCGAGCGGCCCGCCAGCTGTCGGCCGTGAGGGTGCGGACCGCCGAGTAGACGACCCACAGACCCCCGAGGGCGAGCACGTTCAGCAGCAGCGACCGTTTGAGGCCCGGTCGAACGATGCTGGAGGACGGCGCGGGCGGGCGAGGGGGCCCCACCTCGCTCCTGCGGCTCGCCATCGCTCGCATTTCATCGACCTCGGACTACGTCACGTGCCCGCAACGCTTCCATACTAAACGCAATCGGGCCGCGATCTGTGGGGGGTTCTGCCCAAACTGCTCCGATTCGGGCCTCCGCTGCCAGACTGGGACGGTGTCGAGCGCCCTGGACCTCGATGACGCCCGGAGACGGCTGACGGCAGGGTTTCCGCTGGTCGAGGACCATCCGGACGTGGCGGGCGTGCTGCGGGACCCAGCGCTGCTGGCCCTGGTGGGGCCGGCGCTGGCGCAACCGTTCGTCGGTGCGGAGGTGACCCGGATCCTGGCCCCCGAGGCCCGGGGGCCGATCCTGGGCGCGCTGGTGGCGGTCGAGCTCGGGGCCGGTCTGGTGCTGGCGCGGCGGGCCGGGACGAACCACCCCGGCGCGGACATGGAGATCTGCTCCGAACCGACCTGGCGGGGTGAGGTGCAGCGCTTCCAGGCCCGCTCGTTCGATCTGGGACCCGGCGACCGGGTGCTGATCGTCGACGACTGGGTGACCACCGGCAGCTCCATGCGTGCGGTGCGCAACATGGCCGTCGACGCCGGCGCCACCGTGGTCGGCGCCGCCGCGCTGGTGAACAAGGCCCCGCCCGAGGTGATCCAGGAGCTGGCGGTGCACACCCTGGTCGACTTCGACGACATCGCCGGCTGATCCGGAGCCCTACCCGTGCGACAGGTCCTTCTCCAACAACAGGGTGTCGTGGAAGCGGCCGACCTTGAAGCCGACCTCGGTGAGGGTGCCGACCTCCCGGTAGCCGAGCTTGCGGTGCAGCGCCACCGAGGCGTCGTTGGGCAGGGCGACGATGGCCACGGCCCGGTGGAAGCCGTCGGCTCGCACCCGATCCAGCAGTGCTCCCAACAGCGCGGTGCCGAGGCCGGTCCCGACGTGCTCGGTGTCGAGGACGATGGTGGTCTCCACCGAGGACCGGTAGGCCGGCTTGGGCCGGTACCAGCTCGAGTACGCCACCCCCGCCACCAGCTCGTCGACCTCCGCCACCAGGCAGTGGAGCTGGGGGTCCCGGCTCTCCCACCAGGCCCGGCGGCTCGCCAGATCCCAGGGCTCGGTGTCGAACGAGACGTGGTTGTCGACGATGGTCCAGTTGTAGATCTCGTTGATCCGCTGGAAGTCCCGGGGCTCGGCGTCCCGTATCGCCGCGCTCATGCCCCCGATTCTGCCGAGCCGTGGCCGGGGTCCACGAATCGCTGGCGACGGCGGCAGTGAGGCAGGATCGCGAGATGGGGTTCGGGGTCCAGCTGCAACCCATCGCCGAGGATCGGCCCACCCTCGAGCACTTCCTCGACGGCGACGTCCAGCTGCTGCCACTGGTCGCGGCCCTGGCCCACGCGCTCGCCGACCCGGGGCTCCTCGAGCCCGACCTGCGGCCCGACCCGGCGCGGAGCCTCGAGCCCGAGGGAGGCTGGTCCGACGACCAGCGGAGCCGGGCCCGGGAGCTGGCCCTCGACGGGCTCGAGCGGTTGCGGGACCACGGTCCCAGCGCTGGCGGTGACGATCTGGTCCACGCCATCATGCAGTGGCTCACCGGGGACGACCTCGCCGGCGACTACGAGCCCATGCTGCGCGAGGAGCTCGGGATCGGCGGCGCCGACCTGCGAGCACCACAGTGGCACCGGGCCGACGTGGCGCCCGACCGGTCGCTGACGGTGGCGGTGATCGGGGCCGGCATGTCCGGCATCCTGGCCGCCCACCGGCTGCGCCAGGTCGGCGTCGAGGTGGTCGTCCTGGAGAAGAACGCCGGCCTCGGCGGCACCTGGCGGGAGAACACCTATCCCGGCTGCCGGGTGGACGTCTCCAACCACGTCTACTCGTACTCCTTCATGCAGAAGGCCGACTGGCCCGAGTACCACTCCAGCCAGTCGGTGCTGCTGCAGTACTTCGAGGAGTGCGCCGACGCCTGGGGCGTCCGGGAGCTGATCCGATTCGAGACCGAGGTGACCGCTGCCCTCTGGGACGACGACCGGGCCCGCTGGACGCTCGAGCTGACCACGGACGGCGGCGGGCAGCGGCTCGAGGTGGACGCGGTCATTTCCGCGGTGGGCCAGCTCAACCGGCCGGCCTACCCCGACATCGCCGGACGGGACAGCTTCGAGGGGGCATCGTTCCACTCGGCCCGGTGGGACCACGACGTGGCGCTGGACGGGGCCACTGTGGCGGTCATCGGCACCGGCTGCAGCGCCATGCAGTTCATCCCGCACCTGGCCCGGCTCGCGGAGCACGTGACCGTGTTCCAGCGCACGCCCAACTGGCTGGTGCCCCGACCCGAGTACCAGCAACCGCTGCCCGACGAGCTCCAGTGGTTGTTCCAACACGTCCCCCACTACACCAATTGGTTCCGGCTGCGGCTGTTCTGGCGCAGCCACGAGGGGCTGCTCCCCCGCTTGGAGGTCGACCCCGACTGGCACGAACCCATCGAGCACTCCGTGAGCGAGGCCAGCGCCGAGCTCCGCAAGCTGTTCGAGCTGTACCTGGAGGTGCAGTTCGTCGATCGTCCGGACCTGCTCGAGAAGGTGATGCCGGACTACCCGGTGGGGGCCAAGCGCTTCGTGCTGGACGACGGGATCTGGGCCCAGACCCTCAAGCGGGAAGAGGTCGAGCTGGTCACCACCTCGATCGAGCGGATCACGCCCACCGGCGTCCGCACCGTCGACGGCACCGAGCACCACGCCGACGTCCTCGTCTACGGAACCGGCTTCTCGGCCTCGGCGTTCCTGACGCCGATGAAGGTGGTTGGCCGGGGCGGGCTGGACCTGCACGAATCCTGGGGCGGCGATGCCCGGGCGTACCTGGGCATCGTCAGCCCTGGCTTCCCCAACTTCTTCTACCTCTACGGCCCCAACACCAACATCGTCATCAACGGCAGCATCATCTACTTCTCGGAGTGCGAGGTGCACTACATCACCGAGTACCTGCGCTACCTGCTCGAGCACGGGCACCGGGCCCTCGACGTGAAGGCCGACGTCCACGACCGCTACAACGAGCGCATCGACGCCGGCAACCTGGCCCGGGCCTGGGGGGTTTCCAGCGTGAACAGCTGGTACAAGACCAACGGCGGCCGGGTGGCCCAGAACTGGCCGTTCACCCTCATCGAGTACTGGGAGCAGAC
>JBFINV010000195.1:0-5004 GCA_041611015.1 Acidimicrobiales bacterium
ACGCTGGCCCTCTCGGTCTTCGAACGCACCCGGGAGATCGGCTTGACCCGCGCCGTGGGTGCCACCCGGCGCCAGATGAAGCGCACGGTCCGGGTGGAGGGCATCATCGTGGCCCTGTTCGGTGGCCTGCTCGGCATCGGGCTCGGTCTGATCTTCGGGGTGGCCTGCGTCCAGATCATCCCCGACGACTTCGTGAGCGAGATCGCCATCCCGTGGGGCTCGCTTGTCACCTACCTCGTGGTCGCGGCGCTGGCGGGCATCATCGCCGCGTTCTTCCCGGCCCGCCGGGCCGCCAAGCTGAACGTGCTCGACGCCATCGCCGACGTCGGCTGAGCCGGTACCCGGCTCGCCCAAAGCGGATCTGTGAGAACAAATCGTCGCCGATTTGTTCTCACAGATCCTGGGACGGGGCCTCCCCGCCCGGGGACCCCGCCACGCTCGCCGCCGGCAGGATGCCGGCGCGGCCGGTCACTCCTCGAAGGTGTCGTCGGTGAGGCGCTGGGCCACGAACCCGCCTACGGGGTCGAACCGGAAGTCGTCGAATTGCTTGTTGAACTCGAGATGCACGTTCGCCGGACCCTCCCGGTTCTTCTCGATCGAGAAGACCACCTGGTTCTGCGACGCCTCGAGCAGGTGCGGGTCATAGGCCAGGTGGCTCTTCGACAGCGCGGTCGACTTCTCGTTCATGGCGATCGCCAGGTCGGCCTCGTGGGCCAGCAGGGCGCTCCCGCGCATGTGCTCGAGCCGGAGGCGACGCTGACCCAGCCCGTCGGCGTTCACGGCCCCGGCGGCGACGACGCAGATGTCGAATGCGGTGGCGGTCTCCTTCAGGCTCTCGGCCACCCGCAAAACCCGCTCGCTGTCGTCGGCAGCGCCTCGCACCGGGACCTTCTGCAGGTAGTCGACGAACAGCACACCGCCCCGACCGACCCACTCGCCGGCGAGACCCGCCAGCTCGTCGGGACCGCAGTGGTAGCCCGACACCCGCTGGAGCAGCAGCCGGTCCGCGTAGGTGTCGATGGCGTCGTAGGCCTGGCGGATGATCTGGCGGGTCTCCAGATCCTCGCCCACCCACCCCGACCGCGCGGCATCGCGGATGACCGAGGCCACGTGACGTCGGTCTCGCTCGTCGAGATCGCGGTTGCGGGTCCCCACCTCGTTGACCAGCAGCCGAGCCAGCAGGGACTGCTCGCTCAGCTCGTAGCTGGCGAACACCACCCGATGACCGGATAGCGCCATGTGCCGGGCCCACTGCACCATGGCGATGGTCTTGCCGATGCCCGGTTTTCCGCCGAGCAGCACCAGGTCCTGAGGCGCCACGCCTCCACCGAGCACGTCGTCTAGGGGGCTGAACCCGGTGCCCAGGCGGCGATCGGCGCCGGTCGCCGACTGACCGTTGATGATCTGGGCCAGCACGTCCCTGGCGCTGCGTGGGTGGGGGCTGACCACGTCGGCCGCCACGTACTCGGGCACCGCGAACGTGGTCGCTCTGTCGAATGGAGTCGTCACACCGCACCGCCTTGTGAGAGTCGGAAGCCGGCGGGGCCCAGGATCACGATGAACAGCGCCGGCAGGATGCAGATCACGAGGGGCAGCACCAGCTTGACGGGCAGGGCCAGGGCCTTCTCCTCGGCCCGCACCCGGCGCTTCTGGCGCATCTCGTCGGCCTGCACCCGGAGCACCGTCGCCAGGGGCATGCCGTGCTTGTTAGCCTGGGTCAGCGCCAGGATGAAGTGCTTGAGGTCGGCCGAGTCCGTGCGGCTCACCACCCGGTTGAAGGCCTCCTCCCGGGCCATGCCGAGCTGGCGATCCTACATCATGCGGCCGAACTCCTCGGCCAGGGGGCCCTCGTTCTCCTGGGCCACGCGCACCAACGCCGCGTCGAAGCCCAGCCCGGCCTCCACCCCGATGGTCATCTGGTCGAGGATGTCGGGCAGCTGCTTTTCGATCAGCTTGGCCCGGTCCTTGGCCCGCCGGTCGAGGCTCATGTCGGGCATGATGTAGCCGCCGGCGGTGAGCAGCACCGCAGTGACCAGCGACTTGATGCTCAGGCCTCGAGCCAGCACCACCCCGCCGACCACCAGGCCGATGGCGCCGAAGAACATCTTGGTGGCGAGGAGTCGCTCGACGGTCCAGGTGCTGGTCATGCCGGCCACGTTGATCTTGTGCTCCATGGCGTCGAGCGCGCCCATCGGCGTGAACCGGCGGGCCCGTCCCGCGAGGGCGTTCATCATCGGGGCCAGGACTCGGTCGGAGGCTCGTTGCTGCAGGCGGACGTCGCGGAGGCTCTGGCTCTTGATCGGCCCCCGGCTCGCCATCCCCGGCGCACCCCCGTCCAGGATGCGGTCGCCGGCACCGGCGGCGTAGGCAATGAGCGGGAGCGCCAGGGCAACCGCTCCGCACGCGATGTAGATCTCGATCGGCATCAGAAGTCCACCTTCACCAGCTTCTTCAACCACAGCCCCCCGGAGAGCAGAGCGAACACCGCCATGCCGAGCATCACCTTGCCGGCGGTCTCGTCGGTCATCGAGGCCAGGTACTCGGGGTTGGAGACCCGGACCCACAGCCCCACCAGGATCGGCAGGCCGAACAGGATCACCGCCGACACCTTGCCCTCGGCCGAGAGGGCCTTCACCTGGTCCCGGAGCCGGTTGCGGTCCCGGATGGTCTCGCCCACGTTGTCGAGGATCTCGGCGAGATCGCCGCCGAGCTCGCGGTTGATGGAGATGGCCCGCACCACCCACACGAAGTCCTCGGACTCGGTGCGCTCGGCGATGTCGTACAGCGAGTCGATCATGTCCCGGCCGATGCGGGCCTCGGCCACGGCCCGGCTGAACTCCTCGCCGGTCGGAGCGTCGGCCTGCGAGGCCACGGTGTCGATGGCCTCCATCACGCCATGACCGGCCCGGATGCTGCCGGCGATCATCATCAAGGTGTCGCCCAGCTGGTTCCCGAACAGCTTCTGGCGCTTGCTGGCGCGCATCCCCACGTACATCCGCCCACCGAGCAGGCCCACCCCCAGGAGCACGGCGCCGGCGATCGGGCTGAACATCACGAACCCGAACCCGCCGAGGGCCACCGCGGCCCCGGCCACGGCCATCACGTACTCGCCGGGACGCATGTCCATGCCGGCCTTCTCGAGCGAGGCGTCCAGGGCGCTGCGCTTCTCCTGCTTCTCCAGGAACCGGTCGGCCAGGCCGGTGGCCCGGTCGGCGATGCTGGCGAGGCCGCTGCGACCGCCGCCGCCGCCTCCGCCCTTCGGCTTGAAGTTCAGTCGCTCGAACGCAGACGACCCCTTGGGTTCGGTCGAGAAGGCCATGAACAGGACGAGGGCCACGCCCAGGAAGAGCCCGGCGGCCCCCATGTAGATGGCATCGGCCGAGCTGAGGAACGACCCGTCGGCGCCGGCGACGACGATCTCGGGATTGCTGGTGTCGATCTCGGGGCGGGTCGGGGTGGCGCCCGGATCCGAGGTGGTGGTCGGTCCGGTGGCGGGACCGGCGCCGCTGCCGAGGTCGATGGAGCTCTTGGCGATCGCCAGGATGCCCTCGGCGTCCACCGAGACCACGATGTCGGCAGGCCCGGTGCGCCCCGTGCGGTAGCGCAGCTGGTACTGGTTGGTCAGCCGGCTGGCGATGGCGGCGTAGGTCTCGCTCAGCGACGCGGCATCGCTGGCCGCGACCACCTGACCAT
This sequence comes from Acidimicrobiales bacterium, assembly GCA_041611015.1. Taxonomy (GTDB): domain Bacteria; phylum Actinomycetota; class Acidimicrobiia; order Acidimicrobiales; family UBA8592; genus JBFINV01. Next base: position 3,694 of record JBFINV010000195.1, read on the forward strand.
CGACCTGTGCCGCGAGGTTCTGGAGCCCGCTGAAGTCGGCATCCTCGCTCTGCAGGGTGATGGCGTAGAGGTTGACCCCGCGATCGAGCAGCTCCGCAGCCGCGTCGTCGAGGGTGGCGCTGCTGGCGGTGTCGGTGCCGTCGGAGAGGACCACCACGAACTTGCGGGCGTCGCCGTCGCTGAGCTCAGAGGCAGCCAACACCAGCGCGTCGTAGAGTGCGGTCTCCCCGCCGGCATCGAGGCCGTCGATGGCTCGCCGGACGTCGGCGCGGCTGGCGTCGAAATCGGCCCTCGTGCTGGCTGTGGCGCCGAAGCCGACCAGACCCACCCGGGTGGTGTCCTCCGAGAGCGAGGCCACGAAGTCCTGGGCGGCAGCCTTGGCGGCGTCGAGGGGGTCGCCGTCCATGCTGCCGGACGTGTCGATCACCACCACGACCTCGATGACGTCGCGCAGCTTCGCCACGTCCAGCTGGCGGACCTTGCCGTTCTCGGTCATGGCGAACGACGATGCCGCCAGCTCTCCCGCGAGCGCCGGTGGCACGGCCACCACCACCTTGATGTCGGGATGACCGCTGGTGTCGACCTGGACGATCTGGACGCTGCGGTCTCCGTCGTCGACGAACTCCCGCACCACCGGCTCGCGCGCCTCGTCCTGCGTGCCTTCTGGTTGGGCGGGCGGGGGTGGCGCGGGCTCGGGCTCGGGTTCGGGAGGGGGCTGGCCGAACGGCGAGGGGAACCCGCCGGGCTCGGTACCGGTCGCGCCACCGTCGTCGCTGCCGTCACCGCCGCCCGAGTCCTGGGCCCGCACCGGGGCGACGAGCAGTGCCAGCGCGCCGAGGACCACAGCCAGCACGAGCAGGACTCGCTGCCGGAGCGGCCGGCCGACGCGGGACGGGCGGGGCATGTCGCGCCTCAGCGGCGCCGCGCCGGCATCTGGGCCTGCGGTCCGGCGAACAGCTCGGCCGGCAGCTCGATGCCATGGTCCTGGAGACGCTCGGTGAACATCGGGCGGATGCCGGTGGCGACCAGGCCGCCGGCGAACTGACCCGAGGAGGTGAACCCGGCCGAGAAGTCGAACTTGAACAGGTCGGCCATCGTGATCCGGTCGCCCTCCATGCCCACGATCTCGGCGATCTGGGTGACCCGACGGCTGCCGTCCCGCAGACGGGTCAGCTGCACGATCATGTCGACCGCCGAGGCGATCTGTTCCCGGATGGCCCGGACCGGCAGCTCCATGCCGGCCATCAGCACCATTGTCTCCACCCGGGAAAGGGTGTCCCGGGCGTTGTTCGCGTGGACCGTCGAGAGCGA
>JBFINV010000196.1:0-4959 GCA_041611015.1 Acidimicrobiales bacterium
CCAGCATGGCTCGGACCCCGTTGTCGTACTCGACGATCACGTAGGCGTTGTCGAGCACGTCGCTGCGCTCGCCCTCGTAGTACTCCTCGAGATGGTTCACGTCCTGGGCGCCCGACGCCATCACCCTGACGGGCCGGCCCCCCGAGATCAGGTTCATGAGGTCGAAGAAGTGGCAGGTCTTCTCCACCAGGGTGCCGCCGGTGTTCCGCGCGAACCGGTTCCAGTGATCGACCTTGACCAGGAACGGGAACCGGTGCTCGCGGATGGCGACCATGTGCACCCGCCCCACCGTCCCCGCAGCCACCTCGCGGATCAACCGGGCCACCGGCGGCATGTAGCGGTACTCGAGACCCACCCAGACCAGGCCCTGGCGGCCCTCGGCGAGCTCGATCACCGTGCGACAGTCCTCGACGGTGGTGCACAGCGGCTTCTCGATCAGCACCGCCAGGTTGGTGGCGAGCACGTCGCGCAGCACGTCGGCGTGGGTCATGTTGGGCGTGGCCACCACGACGGCGTCGCATCCCCCGGCGTCGAGGAGCTGGCGGTGATCCTCGACCACCGCCACCGACTCCCCGGCGGCAGCTGCGCCTGCCTCCCGGGACTCGCGGTTCGGGTCAGCAACCGCGCTCACCCGGGCCCCGTCGATGGCGTTGATGTTCTCGATGTGCTCGAGCCCCATCATCCCCGTCCCGATGATCCCGTAGCGCAGTTCTCGCATGGCACGGGAGCGTAGACTGCCTCCGCCCGAAGCCCCCGGAGCCGGAAGGGACCAGGAATGGACGAGAGCCTCGTGAGCGCCGCGCCACGCACGATCGGCGAGAGCGGCTTCGAGGTCGGTCCCTTGTCTTATGGGCTCTGGCGGTTCACCACCCCCGATCTCGGCGAGGCCCAGGGGCTGATCGAGACCGCCCTCGACGCCGGGATGAACCTGGTCGACTGCGCCGACGTCTACGGCTTCGACTGGGGCGGCACGGGCTTCGGCGCCGTCGAGGACCTGCTGGGCCGGGTCCTGGCCCGGGCCCCAGCGCTGCGCGACAGGATGGTGCTGGCCACCAAGGGCGGGATCCGTCCGCCGATCCCGTACCACTCCGGCGCCGATGCGTTGCGCACCGCGTGCGAGGACTCCCTGCGTCGGCTCGGGGTCGACGTCATCGACCTGTACCAGATCCACCGGCCGGACCTGTTCACCCATCCGGCGGAAGTGGCGGCCACCCTGGGCGCGCTGCGCCAGGAGGGCAAGATCGTCGAGGTCGGGGTGTCGAACCACACCCCGACCCAGGTGGCTGCTCTCCAGGCCCACCTGGACTTCCCGATCGCCACCACCCAGCCCGAGTACTCCGCAGCCCACCTCGACCCGCTCCGCGACGGCACCTTCGACCAGGCCATGCAGCTCGGGCTGGTGCCCCTGGCCTGGAGCCCGCTGGCGGGTGGTCGACTGGCCAGCGGCACCGACGTGCGGACCGAGCTGCTGGCCACCCTCGACGAGCTGGCGGGGCGGGAGGGCGTCGACCGGGCCGCCATCGCCATGGCCTTCGTCCTGGTCCATCCGTCGGCGCCGGTGTGCATCATCGGCACCCAGACACCCGAGCGCATCCGGGGCGCGCTGACCGCGCTCGACGTGCACCTGAGCCGGCGGGACGTGTACGACATCATCGAAGCGTCCGAAGGAGTCCCCCTGCCATGACGGTCCCCGAGATCAGCTGGTTCGCCGCCCTCTGCGACGACGACTACGAGTTCCTCGGCGTCCCCGATCCGGCGCTGCGGAGCTCGTGGGAGCACTGCCGCGACATCACCCTCCGGGCCGACCAGAACGGCTTCGACAACATCCTCCTCCCCTCGGGCTACGCGCTGGGCATCGACTCGGTGGCCTTCGCGGCGGGGGTGGCGCCCCTCACCGAGCAGATCCACCTGTTGCTGGCGGTACGGGTGGGTGAGATGTGGCTGCCCCAGCTGGCCCGCCAGCTGGCCACCATCGACCAGATGCTCGGCGGCCGCCTCACCATCAACATCATCTCGAGCGACCTCCCGGGCCAGACCCTCGACTCCGGTCCCCGCTACCAGCGAACGCTCGAGGCGATGCAGGTGCTGAAGCAGTTCCTCGACGGGGAGACGGTGGACTTCCACGGCGACTTCGTCGACCTCACCCTGGACCCGCCCCGGGCCCGCACCGTCAGCGGCCGGTGCCCGCCCTTCTACTTCGGCGGGTTCTCGCCAGCAGCCAAGGAGACCGCGGCTGCCGCCGCCGACGTGTTCCTGACGTGGCCCGACACCGTCGCTGGGGTGGCGGAGACGGTGGCCGACATGCGGGAGCGGGCCGAGCGCCACGGACGCAAGCTGCGCTACGGGCTGCGGTCGCACATGATCGTGCGCGAGACAGAGGCCGAGGCTCGGGCCGCGGCTGATCGGCTGGTGTCCAAGCTCGACGCCGACACCGGCGAGGCCATCCGCCACCGCTCCCTGGACACCACCTCGGCTGGGGTGGCCCGCCAGACGGAGCTACGCGAGGGCGCCGACGAGGGGGGCTACGTCGAGTCCAACCTGTGGACCGGGGTGGGTCGGGCCCGCAGCGGCGCCGGGGCTGCGATCGTCGGCGACCCCGACCAGGTGGTGGCCAAGCTCGAGGCCTACCGGAACGCGGGCATCGACGCGTTCATCCTCTCGGGGTATCCGCACCTCGACGAGTGCGACCTGGTGGCCCGCCACGTGCTCCCGCGCATCGAGCACGGGCCGCTGCTGCCCGGGTTCGGCGGCGAGTAGCAGTCAGTCGTCGAGCGCGTCGAGCACCGAGCGCTCGTTCTCCGCAAAGGGCAGGGCGACGCTGGCGTAGCTGGCCGCGGCCTCCGGCACCCGCACTGGCCGATGGCGGGCGGCCACCAGGGCGTCCCGGTGCTCGAGGATCTCGTGGAACAGCTCGGCGGCCTCCCGCCGGTCCCGCAGCTCCTCGGGGATCGCCGCGAGCGCCGGCTCGAACACGTTGGTCAGCCAGCGGTAGGCGGCCACGGCCTCGGGCAGCTCCCGGCCCTCCTGCGCCGACAGCCACGCGCCGTAGGAGCGCAGGTCGTTCAGCAGTCGCCGGGCCTGGTTCTCGAGGGCGTCCAGGCCGGTCAGGTCCTTGAGGCGCCGCTGGTGGTGGCCGGCCTCGACCACCTCGGGTCGGAAACGGACCACCGACCGATCCTCACCGTGGTGGATCGTGATCTGGGTGATGTCGAAGCCAAGCAGGTTCAGACGCCGGATGCGCTCGTCGATGAGGTGGCGCTCGGAGAAGTCGACCCGCACCTCGGTGGTGAGCTCGGACCACAACTGCGCGTAGCGCTCGACCAGGGAGACCGACACGTCGACCGGGTCGACGTCGGCTGGCAGACGTCCCGACGCCTGGGCGTCGAGCAGCCCACCGAGCACGTTCAGCTGGGCGATCTCGAGGTCGTGGTGGCGCTGGCCGTCGGTCAGGCGAGGGTGCAGCTCGCCGGTCTCGACGTCGACCACCCACGCCGACAGCGCCCCGGCGTCCCGCCGGAACAGCGTGTTCGACAGCGAGCAGTCTCCCCAGAAGAACCCGGCCAGGTGTAGCCGAACGAGCAGCACAGCCACCGCGTCGACCAGCGACAGGTGCAGATGGGGCACCCCCGAGCGCAGGAACAGGAAGCGGAAGGGTAGAGAGAACTCGAGATGACGGGTGATCAGGAGGTCGTCGAGGCCCTCGGCCCGCTCCGAGACGATGCCCAGCACCTCGACGACGGGCAGCTCCTCGTCCCGGAGCGCCTGCAGGAGCCGCCACTCGCGATTGGCCAGCCGGGTCGGCAGCTCCTTCAGGGCCAATAGCGACCCCTCGTGGCCCACGAAGCGGACCACGTGGCGGTGCACACCCATCGGGATCTCGACGAGGCGGGGATCGGCCCAGTCGGCGAGTGGTTGGTGCAGTGGCAGGCTCAGGTAGTCGAGCTGGGCATCCTCGGAGGTGGCCAGCAGGAGCTGCATCGGCGGCGGGCGGACCCGCGAGCAGGACTGCTTGGCTCAGCCGGCGTCCATGGCCAGGCGGGTGTCGACGTCGAAGCAGTGGATGCGCTCGACGTCGACCTGGATCTTGACCCGGTCACCGGCCCGCACCCGGCTGCGGGGATCGAAGCGACCCACGCTGGGCGCGCCGTCGGTGCTCACCGCCTCGGCGTCGGGGTCACCGGAGTCCACGGCAGTGGCGTCCAGCGTGAAGTGCACCAGGATCTCGCTCCCCAGGGCCTCGATCAGCTCGATGTCGGCTTCGATGCACTGAGCCGGATCGACCTCCTGGGCCAGCTCCGGGTCGTTCAGGTCCTCGGGGCGGATCCCCATGATGATCTCGCGGCCGATGTGGTCCCGCAGGCCCGGCTTGGAGTCGATCACGTGGTCCGGCATGAAGACGCTCTGGCTGCCGAAGTGCAGCTGGCCGCCGCCCTCCGCCTGCTCCAGGCGCCCCGAGTAGAGGTTCATCGAGGGCGATCCGATGAAGGCGGCCACGAAGACGTTCTGGGGGTGGTCGTAGAGGTGCTGGGGGTTGTCGACCTGCTGCAGGATGCCGTCCTTGATGACGGCCACCCGGTCGCCCATGGTCATGGCCTCGACCTGGTCGTGGGTGACGTAGAACGTGGTGACCCCGAGCTTGCGCTGGAGCGCCGCGATCTCGGCTCGCATCTGCACCCGGAGCTTGGCGTCGAGGTTGGACAGGGGCTCGTCCATCAGGAACGCGGCCGGCTGGCGGACGATGGCTCGGCCCATGGCCACCCGCTGGCGCTGGCCACCCGAGAGCTGGCCCGGCTTGCGCTCGAGGTTCTCCTCGAGCTCCAGGATCCGGGCCGCCTCGCGGATGCGACGGTCCATCTCCTCCTTCTGGGTGCCCGCCAGCTTCAGCGCGAAGCCGATGTTGTCGTACACCGACATGTGGGGGTACAGGGCGTAGTTCTGGAACACCATGGCGATGTCGCG
>JBFINV010000197.1:0-4943 GCA_041611015.1 Acidimicrobiales bacterium
CGTACTTCCCGCCGGGCGCAGGGGGGCCACCCCCGGGCACCCCGTACTACCCCCAGGGTCCACCGGCGGCACCGCCGGTGCAGCCAGAGCCCGACGGCGTCGAGGCGCCGAAGTGGGACCCCGACCGCAACGCCTACATCCAGTGGGATCCCGAGCTGGAGGCGTGGATGCAGTGGGACGAGATGGCCCAGGAGTGGAAGCCCATCAGCCGCTGACCGGCTCCGGGCGGGTACGCGGTCGCAACGCCGTCGGGACCGGGCCAACCGACGTCTCCGAACCCCCCTGTTGCCCGCCCGCGCATCGTGCGAGGATCATCTCGACGACTCATAGAGGAGGCATCTCATGGGTGAACACACGGACTACGCGAGGAGCATGGTCGAGGCCTTCAACAACGCTGACTGGGACGCTGCGAGCGAGCTCGTCGGCGCCTCGACCTACGTCGAGCACGGCACGCAGCGCAGCATGAAGGGCCAGGACATCATCGACGCCATGCAGGCGTGGCGAGCAGCAATGCCAGACGTGCGGGGCACGGTCACCAGCGCAACCGAAGACCGCGATCGGGTGGTGATCGAGGTCAGCTGGCACGGCACCCACACCGGTCCGCTGACGACTCCTGACGGCGAGATCCCGCCGTCGGGTCGGTCACAGACCACGCCCGGCGCCTGGGTCTTCGACTTCGACGGCGACTAGCTCCACGAGAGCCGCCTCTACTTCGCCATGCTGACGTTCCTGCAGCAGATCGGCGCCGCCTGACGTCACCGCCTCACCGGCACCGCCCGCACCTCGGCCCGACGCCGGGCTGGCCGCGCTCTGGAACTACTGCACCATGCGGGCGTGGCCCTCCCAATAGGGCTTGCGCAGCTCGGTCTTGAGGATCTTGCCCGAGGGGTTCCGCGGGATGGTGTCGGTGCGGTCCACCGAGGTTGGGCACTTGTAGTGGGCCAGGCGCTCGCGGCAGTAGGCGATGATGTCGGCCTCGGCGGGGTCGGCACCCTCGGCGGGGACGATGATGGCCTTCACGGTCTCGCCCCACTTGGGATCGGGGACCCCGATCACCGCGGCGTCGGCGATCTCGGAATGGCCCATCAACACGTTCTCGATCTCGGCCGGATAGACGTTCTCGCCGCCGGACACGATCATGTCCTTCACCCGGTCGTGGATGTAGAGGTAGCCCTCGCGTAGGTAGCCGGCGTCGCCGGTGCGGAACCAGCCTCGGCCGTTCTCGTCCCGACCCTCGGGGAACGCCTCGGCGTTGGCCGCCTCGTCGGCGTAGTAGCCCCGCATGTTCTGGATGGTGCGGCACCACACCTCGCCCACCTCGCCCTCGGGGACGTCCTCGCCCGTCTCCGGGTCGACGATGCGCAGCTCCACGTCCCCCCAGGGCTCGCCGGCCGAGCGGAGCAGGTGGGCTCGCGGACCGCCGGGATCGTGGTCACCGGGGCGCAGGATCGTGACCCCGCCGGTGGTCTCTGTGAGCCCGTAGGCCTGAGCGAACTCGCACCCCATGGCCTTCATGGAGCCGACCAGCACCTCCTCGGTGATCGGCGAGGCGCCGTACACGACCATCCGGAGGCTGGAGAAGTCGGTGCTGTCGACGGTGGGGACCATCAGCATGAACTGGAGCACCGCCGGCACCACGAACGCGTTGGTGATCCCGTGCGCCGGGATCAGCTCCAGCATCCGAACCGGGTCGATGTCGCGCAGCAACACGTTGGTGCCGCCGTTGTAGAGCCCCACCACGCCCCAGCCGCTGCCGGCGATGTGGAACAGCGGCATCGCCACCAGGTTCACGCTGTCCTCGTCGAAGCGCCACTCCTCGGATGCTGCGGGGAGCATGGTGAAGAAGTTCGCGTTGGTGAGCTCCACCCCCTTCGGCAGGCCCGTGGTCCCCGAGGTGTACAGCTGGTAGCAGGTGTCGCTCGGCGCTGCGGGCACCTCGGGATCGGTGTCGTCCCGACCTTCCAGCCAGCGGTCGTAGCCGAGGTGATCACCACCCTCGCCGACCACCACCACCTGTTCGACCCCCGGCAGCTCCATCTGGGCCAGATGACCCAGGAACTCCTCGCCGACGAGCAACACCCTGGCCCCGGCGTTGCCGATGATGTACTCCATCTCGCGCGGGGCCAGCCGCCAGTTCACGGCCACGGTCACGGCGTTGACCTTGGCCGCGCCGAACAGGAACGTGAAGTACTGCGGGGCGTTCTTGTCGAGGAACGCCACCCGGTCCTGGGGTCGCACTCCATGGGAGAGCAGGGCGTTCGCGACCTGGTTGGCCTCGCGGTCGAGCTCGCGGTAGGTCCAGGTGCGGTCGTCGGCGATCAGCGCCACCTTGTTCGCGCGGCCCTCGGCGTGCACCCGGGTCACGTCCGCCATGGTCTGGATGGCCGTCATCGGCTCCCCCTCGTCGGTCCTCGATGGTGCCCAGTCTGGTCGAACCGGTGCCGCGGTGCCGTACCGGGCCCGGGGACATCCGCCCATGCGCCCGGGCCCCACGACCCATCAGCCCACAACCAGCGGGACCGATTGCGCATCAGGAACACTGGAGAGAGGCGGCCCGATGCTTTACCGACGGGACCCACACACATTCGACCATCTGGTGATCGACGGCGACGAGATCCTGCGACTCCGGACCCGCGCCGAGGCCCTCGAGGTCGCCAATCGGCGCCATCGCGAGCGCTGCGAGGGCGAGAGCACCACCACCCGCTGACACGGGCGACTCGCCACGGTCGGGCGGTACGGTCCGGCCATGGACTTCCGGATCCCGGCCCGGACCCAGCAGCTCCTGGCCGACCTCGACCAGTTCATCGGCGACGTCATCGAGCCCATGGAGCGCGAGGACGACAACACCCGGTTCTTCGACCATCGCCGAGAGGATGCCCGCACGGACTGGGACCGGGGCGGGCTCCCGAACGCCGAGTGGGAGGCGCTGCTGGAGCGGATGCGCCGGGCCGCCGACGAGGCCGGCTTCTGGCGCCATCACCTGCCCGAGCGCTTCGGTGGACGCAATGGGTCGAACCTCGACATGGCCATCGTCCGAGAGCACTTGGCCCGGCGGGGGCTCGGTCTCCACAACGACCTGCAGAACGAGAGCTCCATCGTGGGCAACCTGGTGACGGTGCTGATGATGGAGCGCTTCGGCTCCGAGGCCCAGCAAGCCGAGTGGATACCGAAGATGCTCGCCGGGGAGGCCCGCATCGGCTTCGGTCTCACCGAGCCTCACCACGGGTCCGACGCCACCTGGATGGAGACCACCGCGGTTCGAGATGGTGACGAGTGGGTCATCGACGGCGAGAAGTACTGGAACACCGGGCTGCACCACGCCACCCACGACTTCATCTTCGCCCGCACCTCGGGTGAGCCCGGCGAGGGTCTGGGGATCACCTGCTTCATCGTCCCGGTGGACACGCCCGGGTTCAGGGTCGAGGAGTTCATGTGGACGTTCAACATGCCCACGGACCACGCTCACGTGCGCCTCACCGGCGTCCGGGTGGGCAGCGGCGACATCCTGGGCGAGGAGGGCCGGGGCCTGCAGACGGCACAGCTCTTCGTGCACGAGAACCGCCTCCGCCAGGCGGCGTCGTCGCTCGGGGCCGGGTTGCACTGCATCGACGTGGCTGTGGACTGGGCCAACAACCGCACCACCTTCGGCAAGCCGCTGGCACAGAACCAGGCCATCCAGTTCCCCCTCGCCGAGCTCTACACCGAGGCCGAGATGCTCCGGGCGCTCATCTGGAAGACCGCCTGGCAGCTCGACGAGGGCGTCGATCACATGGAGATCACCGACAAGGTGGCCATGTGCAACTACCGGGGCAACCGGTTCTGCTGCGACGCAGCCGATCGGGCCATGCAGACCTGTGGCGGGATGGGGTACAGCCGGGCGATGCCCTTCGAGCACATCTACCGTCACCACCGTCGGTACCGGATCACCGAGGGTTCCGAGGAGATCCAGATCCGCAAGGTGGCCGGGAGCCTGTTCGGCTTCACCGGGCGGGCCAAGGGCTGACGGGACCTGCACCCGCCGCTGCGAGGTGACGTTCGCCTCTAGCGCCGTTGGGCGGGCCAGAACACCGTCGGAGCATGGAACGGGAACGGCTCGACGAAGCAAGCTCGCATCACCGTCAGATGACCTTGGCGATCGTGGCGACAGTGATGGGCGTCGCGGTGGCGGCCGCCGGCTACGTGGTGGACGAGCAGGCCGTGAGCACGCCAGGCGCAGTGCTGGCCGGTGCCGGGATCCTCGGCCTCCTGGCCATCCTCTCCTGGCTGCACAACGGCGAGATCAGCCTCCAGCTGCCCTTCGTGGCATTCCGTTTCGGGCTGGGATCGACCGACGACGGGGACGGCCCGAAGCCCGAGAACCACCTGACCGTGTACCAGCAGGTCTCCACGAATCGCTGGTTCATCGAGGTCCCGGCGGATGTGGTCGAGCGACGCCAGCGTGAGGTCCAGGCGCAAGACGATGCCCCGGCTGCGGCGCGCGCCGCCATCCTCGAGATGGTCGCAGAGGTTCGGGACCTCATCGGGGCGATCGACGCCGACGACGGTGACCGTCCCCGCCAGCGTCGGAGCGAGCCGAGCACGATCGGCGACGTGCACCGGCCCGGCACCTGGATCGAGGACAGCGGGATCTACGACGTGGTCGACGCCAACGGCCACTACCTGACCTACCAGGAAGCCCTGGTCGAGGGGCACCTGTTCCCCGAGCCCGACGACGAACGGGCCGCAGGTTATGTGGCCCGCAAGCTGGCGACCCACATGGCGCCCCGTGAGGTCTTCGGGCCGAGCCAGATCGTCCCCACGAGTGGGATCTACGACGTGGTCGACGCCAACGGGCGTTACCTCGACCACCAGAAGGTGTGTCGGGAAGGCGATCAGTTCCCGCCCTTCATCGCCAAACCCCCCTCCGGCTTCGGCGGGCGGACAGCGTGCGGCTATGTGCTCCA
>JBFINV010000198.1:0-4839 GCA_041611015.1 Acidimicrobiales bacterium
CTCCGGGTGGCCCTGGCCGGGGTGACCATGGCCGAGTACTTCCGCGACGTCCAGGGCCAGGACGTGCTGCTGTTCATCGACAACATCTTCCGCTTCGTGCAGGCCGGCTCGGAGGTGTCCACCCTGTTGGGTCGGATGCCGTCGGCGGTGGGCTACCAGCCCACGCTCGCCGACGAGATGGGCGAGCTCCAGGAGCGGATCACCTCCACCAGGGGCCGCTCCATCACCTCGCTGCAGGCGGTGTACGTCCCAGCCGACGACTACACCGATCCGGCCCCGTTCACCTCCTTCACCCACTTCGACGGCACCACCGAGCTCAGCCGCGACATCGCCTCGCTCGGGATCTACCCGGCCGTGGACCCGCTGGCGTCCACGTCGACGATCCTGACCCCCGAGGTGGTGGGCGCCCGCCACTACGAGGTGGCTCGCCGGGTGCAGGAGATCCTGCAGCGGTACAAGGAGCTCCAGGACATCATCGCCATCCTCGGGCTCGACGAGCTCTCCGAGGAGGACCGGGTCACCGTCGACCGGGCCCGGAAGGTCCAGCGGTTCTTGTCCCAGCCCATGTTCGTGGCGCAGCCCTTCACGGGTCTCGAGGGCATCTTCACTCCGATCGACGACACCATCAGCTCCTTCGAGGCCCTGGTGTCGGGCGAGCTGGACAACGTACCCGAGCAGGCGTTCTTCATGGTCGGCGGCGCCGAGGACGTGCAGCGCAAGGCGGCCCAGCTGGAGAAGAGCACGTGACGGCCCTGCAGGTCGGCGCGGAGGAGAGCTGCTGATGGCGATGCAGGTGGAGCTGGTGTCGCCCGAGCGCCGGGTCTTCGAGGGCGAGGCCGACCTGGTGATCGCCCGCACCACCGACGGGGAGATCGGCTTCCAGCAGGGTCACGAACCCTTCGTCGGGATCCTGGTGCCCTCCGTCGTCCGGATCGCGTTGGCCGAGGGCGAGGTGCAGCACATCGCGGTCCACAGCGGGTTCGTCGAGGTGTCGGGCGACCACGTGACGGTCCTGTCGGACGTCGCCGAGCTGGCCGAGAACATCGACGCGGCGCGAGCCCGGGCCGCGCTCGAGCGGGCCGAGGAGGCGTTGCGGGCCGACAGCGACGACGAAAACGCCAAGGCGGCCCTGCGCCGGGCTCGGGCCCGCATCGCGGCAGCGACCGGGTCGGAGTGAGCCGACCGGCCAGGAGTCGGCATTCGCTCGGCCGCTGAGTAGGGTCCGAACTGGTCAGCGCGACCCATGTCGTCTGGCCCGATCATCGGATCTTGCTGAGTCGCCGGCCCCGAGCGCCGATGGTTCATGAGGACGGACAGAGGGCGCAGTACAGTCGGTTCCACAGGCGGACCCGGCTGGGAGGAACACATGACGCTGACACCGGAGCAGATCGAGGGTGCGTCCTTCTCGACGGTCAAGCGCGGGGGGTACCGCACCGAGGAGGTCGATCGGTTCCTGCGTACCCTCGCGGACGAGTTTCGCACCCTGAGCGCCAGGGTCCGTGCTGCGGAGGGCTCCAACGAGGATCTGCAGGCGGCCAGCGCGGAGATGGCCACCCTCATGCGTGATGTCCACGCCCAGTTGGGTGAGAAGCGTCGTGTCGCCGAGGCCGAGGTCGAGGAGATGCTCCGGAGCGCGGAGCGCGAGGCCGCGGCGGTGCTGGCGGCGGCCACCGAGCAGGCCGACGGAGTTCGGGCCCAGTCGGACCGGGTGCTCTCCGATGCCGAGCACCATGCCGAGCTGCTCCGCAGCGACGGCGAGCAGCGGGTGCGGGAGCGGGCCCAGGAGACCATTCGGGCCGCCCGGGCCGAGCTGCAGGAGCTGCTGCGCCGCAAGCACGAGGTGCTGCACGCCCTCACCGGCCTGCGCAACGAGCTGGGCGAGCTGGAGTCGAACCTGGAGGCCGCCGCGCTCTCACCCGACGCCCTCGACGACAGCATCGTCAGCCAGACCCTCATCGACCTGCGCGAGGCCATGGCCGGCGCGCCGGCCCCGCCCCCGCCGACGCCGGCCCAGCCCGCCGCGCCCTCGCTGCCCGAGGCCGAGGCTCCGCCGCCGGTACCGCCACCAGCGGAGACCGCAGCCGGCCCGGGCGTGGCCCACCCGGCCTCCACGGGCACCTTCTTCACCCCGCCCGAGCACCCGCGCGACAACTGACCACAGGGTCGGCCGGGCCGGCAAGCACGGGGGCCGGAGCCGAGCCCGGCTCAGGCGATCACGATGCCGTCGAGGTCCTCTTCGGGGTCGGGGTAGGACATGTCGAGCCCGGCCAGGGTCTCGACCAGGAGCTGGCTGACCACCAGGTTCCGGTACTTCTTGTCGTTGGCCGGGATGACGTGCCACGGGGCCCAGGTCGTTGACGTCCGCTCGAGCATGACCCGGAACGCCTCCTGGTAGTCGTCCCAGTGGGCCCGCTCGTCGAGGTCGCCCTCGGCGAACTTCCATCGCTTGTGGGGCTCGTCCAGGCGGGCTTGCAGCCGCTCCTTCTGCTCGGCCTTGGAGATGTGCAGGAAGAGCTTGACGATGGTGGTTCCCTCGTCGCTCAGCAGCCGCTCGAAGTCGTTGATGTGTGAGTATCGGCGCTCCCAACGGGACGCGGGGACCAGCTGGTGGACCCGGACCACGAGCACGTCCTCGTAGTGGCTCCGGTTGAAGATTGCGATCTCGCCCGATGCAGGGGTGTGCTGGTGGATGCGCCACAGGAAGTCGTGGGCCAGCTCCTCGGGCGTCGGCTTCTTGAACGACGCCACCTTGACACCTTGGGGGTTGGTGCCATCGAAGACGTGGCGGATGGTGCCGTCCTTGCCACCGGTGTCGGTGGCCTGCAGCACCACCAGCACCTTGTGCTCGCCCTCGGCGTAGAGCAGCTCCTGGAGGTCCTCGAGGCGATCGTTGAGCTCGCCGGTGGCCTTCTTCATCTGCCGCTTCGTCAGGCCGTGGTCGTGGTCGGGGTCCCATCGCGCCAGATCCACGGGTTGGCCCGGCTCCACCCGGAACTGCGACGTGTCGATACGGTGCTCCCCGCGGTCGGCCACGCCGGTCCCCGCTCAGTAGTCGACGCCGCTGAAGTCGGTCAGCTTGGCCAGAGCGTGGCGGGCGTTGATCTGCCGGACCGTCCCGGAGCGCGACCGCATGACCAGCGACTGGGTGGTGCAGTGGTCACGGGTGTAGTGGACCCCCTTCAGCAGATCGCCGTCGGTGACGCCCGTAGCCGCGAAGAAGCAGTTGTCCCCCTTCACCAGGTGGTCGGTGGTGAGCACCTGCTCGACGTCGTAGCCCTGCTCGAGGGCCTCGGTGCGCTCGGCCTCGTTGCGGGGCCACAGCTTGCCCTGGATCTCGCCGCCCATGGCCTTGAGGGCCGCAGCGGCGATCACGCCTTCGGGCGTGCCCCCGATGCCCATCAGCACGTCGGCGCCGGACTCGGCCCAGGCCGTGGAGATGGCGCCGGCCACGTCGCCGTCGGGGATGAGGCGGATGCGGGCCCCGGAATCGCGCACCTCGGCGATCAGCTCGTTGTGCCGGTCCCGGTCCAGGATGACGGCGGTGATGTCGCGCACCCGCTCGCCCTTGGCCTCGGCCACTGCCTTGAGGTTGTCGGTGACCGAGGCCTCGATGTCGATGGCGCCGACGCACGCCGGCCCCACGGCGATCTTCTCCATGTAGACGCACGGGCCCGGGTTGAACATGGTGCCCCGGCTGCTGACCGCGAGCACCGCGATGGCATTGCCCCGCCCGAGGGCGGTGAGGGTGGTGCCGTCGATGGGGTCGACCGCCACGTCGCACAACGGGGGCCGGCCGTCGCCGACCGCCTCGCCGTTGTAGAGCATGGGCGCCTCGTCCTTCTCGCCCTCGCCGATCACCACGATGCCGTCCATCTGCACGCTGTCGAGCATCGCCCGCATGGCGTCGACGGCGGCGCCGTCGGCACCCTCCTTGTCGCCCCGCCCCATCCAGCGGGCCGCCGCCATGGCCCCGGCCTCGGTCACCCGGACCAGCTCCAACGCCAGGTTTCGATCAGGGGATTCTCTGGTGCTCACTGGGCCTCCGAGGCGTGCATCGACATTGAAACACTCGTCTCGGCCCCACGGTACTCACCCACCGGGGCGGCGGAGAAGCCGCACGTCGCGCGGGACCGGCGCCCCATGGGGGGTGGCGCAACGACCTCGCTGTGGTTCAATGGCGCCATGACACCGAGCCCGGCCGAGGAGCGCCAGCGACGGTGATCGCGGCGTGGTGCTTCCAGTGCGGGCTCGACTACGCCGCCGACGTGGCCGAGTGCGTGGAGTGCGGCATCCCGACGGTCGATCACGCCCCGGCCCCACCCGAGCGGCTCGCCGCAGCCGACGGGGCTCAGCTGGCCTACGAGCTCCACGCCTGGAACGGCCCGGCCCGGGCCGCGGTCGAGAACGAGCTCCACCGGGCCAACCTCACCCACGCCTGGGAGGGGCCGACCCTGCTGGTCCTCGAGGACGACGAGGATGCCGTCGATCACATCATCGGCGCCATCGACGACGCCATGGCCACCACCGCTGAAGGGGTACACACCGAGGGGGGCCAGATCGGCTTCGACCTCGGCGCCCGCAACCAGGAGCTCCACGCCGAGGTGGCCAAGCGCCTCACCGACGAGGGCGTGGAGCACGAGCTCATGCGGAATGGCTACCTGCTGGTACCCACCGAGCTCGAGGACACGGTCGGCGACTGGATCGAGGAGATCCAGGAGCGGCTGCGGGCCAGCTCCACCTTCGGTCAGGGGATAGAGGGAGTCGACCCCCACGACGTGGTCGAGGCGCTGTTCCTCGCCGCGGACACCCTGCGGCGCAACACCCGCGACGGGCGGGCCC
>JBFINV010000199.1:0-4836 GCA_041611015.1 Acidimicrobiales bacterium
CCTGGACGTCGTCGACGAAGGCCGACTTGAGGATCAGGTCCTCGGGCGGGTAGCCGGACACCGCGAGCTCGGGGAACACCGCGATGTCACAGCCCATCTGCTCGGCCCGGTCCAGGGCCTCGACGATGCGCTCGACGTTGCCGTCGAGGTCGCCGACGACGGTGTTGAGCTGGCAGGCGCCGACGCGGAGGGTGGCCATCGCCCCAGGCTACCGGCGCACCCAGAAGCCGCAGGTAGAGGGCAACGGGGGTCAGACCCCACCGCGCGTGGGGTCAGACCCCGATGGGCCAGGGGTCAGAAGCCGCAGCTAGAGGGCAACGGGGGTCAGGGCCGGTTCAGTTGGGGTTGAGGGTTTGCCGGAGGCGTGGTCGGGCGGCGAGGCGGCTCGGCCCCGGGTCCTACAGTCGCCGGTCGGCCTGCCGACAGGACACCACGCCCGCCGGGAGGAGGGGAGCCGAGATCGTGACCACGAGCTACCCGTCGAAGCGCTGGCCCGAGGCCCTGGTCTTCCACTGCCCGGCGTGTTTCGCAGACCGCATCGGGTTCCTCAAGCAGGGCCGGTGGCGGGTCTGGCCGACCGAGCGGATGGACACCGGTGCCTACGTCGAGTGCGCCGCCTGCCAGGCCCAGAGCAGCGCTTGAGGGAGCGGATGGGCCCCGGTCGGGACCTCATTCGTGTCGAGGCTGATGGCGGGGGCCATCGCGGCCGTGGCCGCGGTGATCGCCGAGGACGAGCTGATCGACGAGACCGCGATGGTGGCCGCCGCCGAGTGCGCCACCCGCCTGTCCGGTCAGCAGGTCACGGTGGAGCAGCTCCACGACGTCCTGACCGCCCCCGACTTCGACGCGTTCTTCATCGGGAGTCTGATGGTGCTCGCCGACGACCTGCGGCCCGATGCCGCGCGCCAGGTCATCCGAGCCCTCGAAGATCTGAGCCGGGAAGGACCGGACGTGGAGGCCCGCCTCGACGCCGTCGCCGACATCGCCGACATCCTCACCTCGGGCCTCGCCCCCGGTCATCCCCCGAGCCCCGGCCCCAGCGCTGGCCGCTAGCCTGCGCGGGGTGAGTGGGGATCACGAGCTGGAAGAGGGCACCGCCGTGCAGATCGACTTCGCCAAGCTGGCGAAGGTCGGTGCGGCCGGCCATCAAGTGGTTCCGGTGGCCGTGCAGGACGCCGACAGCGGCGAGGTCCTGATCGTGGCCTACGCCGACGAGACAGCCCTGCGGGCCACCCTCGAGCGAGGCCAGGCCGTCTTCTACAGCACCTCCCGCCGGGAGCTGTGGCACAAGGGGGCCACCTCGGGCGACACCCTCACCGTCGTCGAGGTGCGCGTCAACTGCGAGCAGAACTCGCTGCTGTACCGGGTCCGGCCCGATGGCGCCGGCGCGTGCCACACCACCGACGCCTCGGGCTCGACCCGGAGCAGCTGCTTCTACCGGACCGTCACCGGCCCCGACGAGCTCAGCTTCGCCCCATAGGGGGGCTAGAACCCGGCGAGGGCCTCGCCGATGGTGGCCGTCAGCAGGGCGGTGACGACGTAGGGGTCGGCGTTGGCGTTGGGCCGCCGGTCCTCGATGTAGCCCTTCTGGTCCCGGGCCACCTGCCAGGGGATGCGCACCGAGGCGCCCCGGTCGGACACGCCGTAGCTGAACTGGTCGAAGCGCTGGGTCTCGTGCTCGCCGGTGAGGCGGTCCTCGATGCCCACGCCGTAGCCCGCCAGGTGCTCCTCGGGCTTGCCGGCCTGGCCGAGGGACTCGGCGGCGGCGATGATGGCCTCGTAGTTCTCCCGCATGGCCCGGGTGGACACGTTGGTGTGCATGCCGGCACCGTTCCAGTCGCCCTTCATGGGCTTGGCCGCCAGCGACATCTCGAGGTTGTGTTCCTCGCCCACCCGGTAGAGCAGGTACCGGCCGACCCAGAGATGGTCGGCCACCTCGAGGGTGTCGGCCGGGCCGATCTGGAACTCCCACTGGCCGGGCATGACCTCGGCGTTGGTGCCCGAGATCTTGAGGCCGGCGTCGATGCAGTAGCTGGTGTGCTCCTCGACGAACTCTCGGCCGTGGATCTTCACCGCGCCCACGCCGCAGTAGTACGGACCCTGGGGAGCGGGGAAGCCGTTCGGCGGGAACCCGGCGGGCCAGCCCGTGGCCGGGTCGATCATGGTGTACTCCTGCTCGAGACCGAACAGCGGCTCCTGGTCGCCGTACTTCTCGAAGGCCTCGCGAGCCCGGGCCCGGGTGTTGCTGGGGTGGGGGGTCTCGAGGTCGGTCAGGAAGGTCTCGCACAGCACCAGGACGTTGTCACCGCCCCGGATGGGGTCGGCGCACGTGAAGACCGGCTTGAGCACGACATCGGAGTTGTCGCCGGTGGCCTGGTTGGTGGACGACCCGTCGTAGCCCCAGATGCCCGGCTGGTCGTCATCGGCGAGGATCTTGGTCTTCGACCGGATCTCGGCCGTGGGCACCGTGCCGTCGATCCAGAGGTACTCGGCCCTGTAAGTCACGCTGTTCTCCGCTCAGGTTTCGGGGTTTCGGAAACACCTCGCTCGCCACACGGTTGCGGGCGGGCGACCAACCGCGCAACACCGGGAGGCACGGCCTGCGCTCATCTTGCCCCGGGAGCCGTTTCGTGGTGGTTGCCCGATTGTGAACGGCGTGTTAACTGCCTCGGCGGCATCTGACGCCGTAGCGACCACCCTGCACAATGAGCTGATGGAACCCCAGCAAGCCTACGTGCTCCGGACCGTCGAGGAACGAGCGGTCCGGCTGATCCGGCTCTGGTTCACCGACGTGCTCGGCCAGCTCAAGTCGGTGGCCATCTCCCCCGCCGAGCTGGAGTCGGCCTTCGAAGAGGGCCTCCAGTTCGACGGCAGCGCCATCGACGGCTTCAGCCGGGTCCAGGAGAGCGACGTGCTCGCGGTGCCCGATGCCGGCACCTTCGAGCTGCTGCCCTGGGCCGACGCCGAAGAGCCCACCGGGCGGATCTTCTGCGACATCCGCAAGCTCGACGGCACCCCCTTCGAGGGCGACCCCCGCCAGGTGCTGCGGCGCAACCTGAGCCGGGCCCGGGAGCGGGGGTACGAGTTCTTCACCGCGCCCGAGATCGAGTTCTTCTACTTCCAGGGCGCAGAGGAGCCCGAGCCCCTCGACCGGGCGTCGTACTTCGACCTCACGACCCTCGACGTGGGCAGCAGCCTGCGCCGGCGCACCCTGCACATGCTCGAGGCCATGGGCATCCCGGTGGAGTACTCGTTCCACGAGGACTCGGCCAGCCAGCACGAGATCGACCTGCGCTACACCGAGACCCTCGACATGGCCGACAACATCATGACCCTCCGTCTGGTGGTGCGGAAGGTGGCCCTCGACGCCGGCATCCACGCCACCTTCATGCCCAAGCCCCTCGACGACGGGCAGGGCTCGGGCATGCACACCCACATGTCCCTGTTCGAGGGTGACGAGAACGCATTCCACGATGCCGACGACGAGCTGGGCCTCTCCGAGACCGCCCGCCGGTTCGTGGCCGGGATCCTCTACCACGCGCCGGAGCTGACCGCGGTCACCAACCAGCTGGTCAACAGCTACAAGCGGATGGTGGCCGGCTACGAGTCGCCGGTGTACGTGTCCTGGGCTCGCAACAACCGCTCGGCGCTGGTCCGGGTGCCGATCCACAAGACCAACAAGCCGTCCTCCACCCGCATCGAGTACCGGGCCCTCGACTCCGCGGCCAACCCCTACCTGGCGTACTCGGTGATCCTGGCCGCTGGACTGCGGGGGATCGACAAGGGCTACGAGCTTCCCCCCGAGGCCCAGGACAACATGTGGACCCTCGATCGGACCGCGGCCCGCAACGCCGGGCTGCAGCGGCTGCCCCAGGACCTGCACGAGGCCCTCGACCGGATGGAGGAGTCCGACCTGGTGGCCGAGGCCCTCGGGGATCACATCTTCGAGTGGTTCATCCGCAACAAGCGTGCAGAATGGGGGCAATACCAGCGCCGGGTCACGCCGTTCGAGCTCGAGCGCTACCTCCCCGTCTGGTGATGGATCCGCTGCTCGTCTACCCCGACCCGCCGCCACCCGAGCTGGCCCAGAGCCTGGACCTCGCCGGCCTCACCTGGAAGGCGGTGGCCAACGCGGCGGTGGCCGAGCAGCACGAGGAGGACGGGGCCTGGGCCGGGGCGGTGGTCGTCGCCGACCAGGACCCCGACGGTGCCTTCGCCCTCCTGCGGGCGCTGCGGAAGCGCAACCAGCCGCTGGAGGCCGTGTTGTTGCTGGTGAGCGGCCGCCAGCTGGGGGAGCTGGAGCTGCGCGACGACGTCTTCGACGACTTCTGCCTGACCCCCTTCCAGCCCCGCGAACTCGAGGCTCGGATCGGCCACCTCCTCTTCCGCCGGGGTCACCGCCAGCGCGCCGAGCTGATCGAGTACGGGGACCTGATCCTCAACATCGAGACGTACCAGGCAGTGATCGCCGGCCGGCCCCTCGATCTGACCTACATGGAGTACGAGCTGCTCAAGTTCCTGGCCTCCCACCCGGGCAAGGTCTTCACCCGGGAGACCCTGCTGTCACGGGTGTGGGGCTACGACTACTACGGCGGCGCCCGCACGGTCGACGTTCACATCCGGCGATTGCGGGCGAAGATGGGCGAGGAGCACGCCAGCCTCATCACCACCGTCCGGTCGGTCGGCTACCGCTTCGGCGCCGCCTACATCTGATCGTTCTGTCGGCGATCGAGCGCGCTTTGCGCGCTCAGGAGCCGAGATTTCGGTGGTTCTAGCGGCTGTGAAAGTCGGTCTCGGAGACTTCGAGGAGCTCGGAACCCTCGTGTTGGGAGTCGA
>JBFINV010000200.1:0-4814 GCA_041611015.1 Acidimicrobiales bacterium
CCGCCGAAGCTGGTCGTGGTGCACAACTTCGATGAGAGCATGATCGCCGGCCGGGAGCTGCTGGACCCCCCGCCGGAGGTCGATCTGGTGATCCACATGGACGGCCACGGCCCCCCCCGCCTCAAGATCGGCGTGTACGACCGGCTCTCGGCCGACCCCCCGTTCTTCAACGGCTTCAAGCTGTTCTACAAGCGGGACGTTCCCATGATGAGCCCCGCCGACGTGTTGGAGCTCGACCCGGACCTGATCACCTATCAGTGACCTGGACCGGGCGCCGATGACGCGGGTCAGGGCCCGCTCGACGCCCGGTCACGCAGGAAGCGGCGCAGGATCTTGCCCGAGGGGGACTTGGGGATCTCGTCGACGAACTCGACCGATCGGATCTGCTTGTACGTGGCCACGTGCTCGGCGACGAACCCCATCAGCTCCTCGTCGCCGACCTCGGCCCCGGGCTTCGCAACGACGAATGCCTTGGGGAGCTCACCCGCTTCCTCGTCCGCCACGCCCACCACGGCCACGTCGGCGATCGCAGGATGGGTGATGATCAGGGCCTCGAGCTCGGCCGGCGCCACCTGGAAGCCCTTGTACTTGATGAGCTCCTTGACCCGGTCGACGATGTAGAAGTGGTTGGCTTCGTCGATGGTGGCCACGTCGCCCGTGTGCAGCCACCCGTCGGCGTCGATGGTCGCGGCGGTGGCCTCCTCGTTGTTGAGGTAGCCCTTCATCACCATCGGACCTCGCAGCCACAGCTCGCCCTCGCCGCCCACGTTTTGGTCGTCACCGGTCTCGGGGTCGACGATCCGGGCCTCGGCGTTGGGCACTGTCAGTCCGACCGACCCGGGCCGGTACTGGCCCGACGGGGTCACGTGGCTCGCGGGGCTCAGCTCCGTCATGCCATAGGCCTGGATGACCTCGCAGCCGATGCGCTCGGCCGCCTGGTCGGCCAGCTCGCCCCCCAGCGGCGCCGCGCCGCAGATGACCACCCGTAGCGAGGACAGGTCGTGGTCGTCCACGATCGGGTGCTTGGCCAGCGCCAGGATCATCGGGGGCACTGCGTAGAAGTGGGTGATCCGGTGCTCCTGGATGAGCTGGAGGGCCTGGACCAGGTCGAAGCGCGGCAGGGTGATCACGCTCACCCCGTTCGAGAGCATGCCGTTCATCAGGATCTGCATGCCGTAGATGTGGAAGAAGGGGAGCACCGCCAGGCCCTTGTCGCCGTCGCGGTAGTCGATCATGGCGTCGCACTGGACCAGGTTGGAGACCAGGTTGTGATGGGTGAGCATGACCCCCTTTGGCAGGCCGGTCGTCCCCGACGAGTAGGGGAGCACCACCACCTGCTCGCGAACATCGACGGGGACCTGCTCGATCGGCGCCGCCATCAGCTCGGCCAGCGAGATCGCGCCGTCGGGTTCGCCGTCGATGGCCACGATCTCGTGCACCTCGGTCCCGGCGACGGCCTCGCGGAGGGCGGGCACGCACCCCGACGAGCCGACGGCCAGCGTCGCCCCCGCGTCCTGAAGCTGGAACCGGATCTCCTCGGCGCCGTAGGTGGGGTTCACCGTGGTCACGGTGCCCCCGGCCGCGGCCACCCCGTGGAAGACCACCGCGTAGTCCGGCAGGTTGGGCGCCAGCAGGGCCAGGGTGTCGCCCGGCGCGAAGCCCCGGGTCGCGAGCCCGCCGGCCAGCGAGTGAATCGCCCGATCCAGCTCGGCGAAGCTCAAGGTCCGACCGCTCGTGCCGTCGATCAGCGCCGGCCGATCCGGCACCCCGCCGGCGCGCCGCAGCACGTGCGAGGTGACGGGGACCTCGGGGATCTCGACCGGGGGCATGGTGCTTTGGTGGATGATCGGCATCGGTCCTCCGGAGTCGGCGCGGCCACGATAGTGACCGCGTCGGGTCCACGTCCCAGCCGTCCTCGCACCAGCGGTAACGTGGTGCCGCCGGACCAGGAGGGAGGGCCGCCGTGGGGGTCGAAGGGCGCGACGAGCTCCTCGAAGCAGCGATCGACGAGGCCCGCGCCGGCCTGGCCGCGGGCGGGATCCCGATCGGGTCGGTGCTCGTGGTCGACGGCGAGATCGTGGGGCGGGGTCACAACCAGCGGGTCCAGCGCTCCAGCGCCATCCTGCACGCGGAGATGGACTGCCTCGAGAACGCCGGTCGACTCACGGCGGCGGACTACGCCCGCTCGGTGCTGTACTCCACGCTCTCGCCGTGCGACATGTGCAGCGGCGCCGTGCTGCTGTACAAGATCCCTCGGGTGGTCATCGGCGAGCACGTCACCTTCCAGGGCCCCGAGCAACGGTTGCGGGACCACGGCGTCGCGCTCGACGTGCGCAACGACCCCGAGTGCATCGAGCTGATGCGTCGCTTCATCGCCGAGCACCCCCAACTGTGGAACGAGGACATCGGCGAGTGAACGCTCGGGCGATGGCCGGGTGGCTGATCGCGCTCGACGTCGACGGCACCCTGCTGCGATCCGACGGGACGGTCTCCTCCCGGACCGTCGACTGCCTGGCGGCCGCGCGCGCCCGGGGTGCGACCCTCTCCCTGGCGACGGGCCGCGACTGGTTCGCCGTGGAGGATCTGCTGGCCAGGCTCACTGCGGTGGACTACGCGCTCTGCGTCAACGGGATCGAGGTCTTCACCCGGACCGGTGAGGAGCTGTATGCCGCCAGCCTCGACGTCGAGCTCGCCAGGGAGGTGGTGCGGATGCTTCGCGAGGCCCTCCCTGGCGTGCTCATCGGCGCCGGCTTCGCGGGCGAGCTCGTGGCCGAGCCGGGAATCGCCGAGGCCATGCCCCCCGGGGCCGGCGACGCCGTGGTGACCGTGGCCGACGTGGCCGAGGTCATCGGCCCCGGCGTCAGGGATCTGGTGGTGAGCCACCACGAGCTGGCCCAGGACCTGGACCGGTTCCATGCCCTGTGTGTCGACGCGCTGCCCATCGACGGCATCGACGTGGCGTTCACCGGGCTGCCGATGATCGAGATCGTTCCTCCCGGTGCCGGCAAGCACGCGGGGCTGGCATGGCTGTCCTCGCACCTCGGCATCGACCCCGAGCGGGTCCTGGCCTTCGGCGACGGCCTGAACGACGTGAGCATGCTCCGTTGGGCGGGGATCGGGGTGGCGATGGGCGACGCACCGGAGCTGGTGCGGGCCGCCGCGGACCACGTCACCGGCGCGAGCGACGAGGACGGCCTGGCCGTGTGGCTCGAGCGTCACCTCTCGGGGGAGGGGGCGGAAACCCCGAGCCCACTCAGCGGTCGGCGAGGACCTCGGCCATGGCGTCGAGGATGGTGGCCAGCTCCTCGTCGGTGATCACCAGCGGTGGGCACATGGCGAGCGCGGTGCCGATGGGCCGCACGATCACGCCCCGCTCGAGCAGGGCGTCCCGGGCAGGCACCGAGTCGCGCCCGAGCTCGGCGGCCCACATCGCGCCGAGGCCCCGGTAGGACTCGATGAGCCCGTCACCGGCCAGGGCGGCCAACCCGGATTCGAAGACGCTGCCGAGGTGGGTGGCCCGATCCACCAGACCCTCGTCGCCGATGATCTCGATGTTCCTGATCGCGGCGGCCGCACAAGCGGGATGACCCGAGTAGGTGTAGCCCGTGCGCAGGATCCCCTCCATCGACTCCATGATCTCGCACACGGCGCGCGAGACGATCACACCCGAGACCGGCAGGTAGCCCGACGACACCCCCTTGGCGAAGGTGATCAGGTCCGGCGTCACCCCCATGGTCTGGGCCCCGAACCACTGGCCCGTGCGGCCGAACCCGCAGATCACCTCGTCGAAGATCAGCAGGGCCCCGTGGTCGTCGCAGAGCCGTCTGGCACCGTCGAGGTACCCGTCGGGCGGGACGATGACCCCACCGGCTCCCTGGACCGGCTCGGTGAGCACCGCCGCGATGCGGTGGCCCTGGTCCGCGAACAGGGTGGCCATGGCCTCGATGTCGTCGTGGGGGACCTCCACGAAGTGCGGGACCAGGTCCCCCCAGCCCTCCCGGTTGAGGGCGATGCCCTGGGCCGAGGTGCCGCCGAAGTTGGTGCCGTGGTAGCCGTGGGTGCGGCGTACGACCACCTGGCGGTCGTGGTCGCCCCGTGCCTGGTGGAACAGGCGCGCCAGCTTGAGGACGGTGTCGACGGCCTCGGATCCGGAACACCCCAGGAAGACCCGGCCCCCGTCCAGCGGCGAGCGCTCGACGACCATCTCGGCCAGGCGGGCGGCCACGCCGTTCGTGAACGGGTCGAAGGTGTGGTAGGCCGCCACCTGGTCGAGCTGGGCGACGATGGCATCTCGCATCTCGGAGCGGCCATGGCCGATCTGGCAGTACCAGAGGCTGGCGAGACCGTCGATGTAGGCCCGCCCCTGGTCGTCCCACAGCGTCGAGTCCTTGGCGCGGACGATCTTGATGAAGTCGTCCTCGGCCTTGGCCGGGTGGCTGAACGGGTGCAGGAACGGGTGGCTCATGGGCTGATCCTCTCACCTGTCGAGGGCCGCATCGAGAAGGGCCTCACTGCCCTGCACGACGAGCCAAGGCGTCGAAGAGACCCTGCTGGGTCTGGTCCCGGTCGGCCGTGAGCTCCGGGTGCCACTGCACCGCGAGCAGGAACGGGTGGCCGTCGAGGGCCACGGCCTCGACCACACCGTCGGGGGCGCTCGCCACCGCGCGCAGCCCGGCCCCGAGTCGCTCCAGGCCCTGGTGGTGCCACGATGCGATCTCCACCTCGCTGGCGCCCATGGCCTCGGCGAGCAGCGTCTCGGGTTCCACCTTCACCAGGTGGGGGAGGGGTCCGGGGGGATCAGCCCGGTGGACGAC
>JBFINV010000201.1:0-4812 GCA_041611015.1 Acidimicrobiales bacterium
GGTGTGCAGCGGGCGCACCGGGCACACCGAGGCGGTGCTGGTGGTGTACGACCCGGAGCGGATCGCCTACGACGCCCTGCTCAAGGCGTTCTGGGAGAACCACGACCCCACCCAGGGGATGCGCCAGGGCAACGACGTGGGCACGCAGTACCGCAGCGGCATCTACGTCTTCGACGACGACCAGCGGCGCGCCGCCGAGGCATCGAAGGACCTCTTCGCCGCGGAGCTGCGCGCCGCCGGCTACAGCGAGATCACCACCGAGATCGAGCCCGCCCCGGAGTTCTACTACGCCGAGGACTACCACCAGCAGTACCTGGCCAAGAACCCCATGGGGTACTGCGGGCTGGGCGGCACCGGGGTGAGCTGCCCCATCGGGCTGGTCGCCGAGTAGGGCCCCGACCGCTCGAGCTCTACCGGCGGGACGGGCTGGTCCCGCCGGGCCACGACTAACCTCGCCGGCCATGCGTCGACGCACGGTGTGGTTGGTGTTGGCCCTGATCTCGATGGGTGCAGGGGTCGCCGCGGCCCAGCCCACCCTGGGCGAGGTGGTCGATGCAGTGGAGCGGCAGGGCTATTTCGTCGAGCCCGGCGCCGACGCCGACCCCCCGGAGCTGGAGCGGGTGCTCGGCGACGGCGCCGAGCTGGCGGTCGTGGTGCTGGCCGTCGACGATCCCGACGGTGCCGGAGTCGCTGCGGAGCAGGTCCAGGGCGAGATCGGCGCGGGCACCACCGTGTTGGTGATCAGCCCCGGCGAGATCGCAGCCACCCCGGCGGACTCGGTGGACACCGCCAGCATCGACGCCGGCCTCGACGCCGCCCTGGACGCGTTCGACCGCGGAGGCTCGACCAGCGACGCCGTGGTCGCCTTCGCCGCCGAGCTGGAGCGGGCCGAGCCTGCGGACGTGGTCGACGATGCCGAGCCAGGCGTCGACGATCCCGAGCCCGGCGACGGCGGTGGCGGCGGCGCAGCCGGCTTCTTGATCTTCCTGGCCGTGATCGCTGCGGTGGTCGGTGGTGCGATCTGGTTCGTGCGCCGGCGCGCCCGCCAGGTGGACGGCGCCGAGATCGACCGGGCCCGCCAGGAGATCCGGGCCCAGCTGGAGGCGGTGGCGCACCACATCGTCGAGCGCGAGGACGAGATCGACCTGGCTGGCAACGAGCAGGCCACTGCCCACTTCCGTGAGGCCAACGCCACCTACGCCCGGGTGAGCGAGCGGGTGGAGGAGAGCGAGAACCTGCTCGAGCTGGCCGAGCTCAACGACGACATCGATCGGGCCCGCTGGCAGCTCGAAGCGGCCGACGCGCTGGTCGAGAGCCGGCCCGTCCCACCCGAGCCCGAGCCGGAGAAGCCAGTTGCGTGCTTCTTCGACCCCACCCACAAGCCGGGCACCGAGGACGCCGTCATCAGGACCAGTGCGGGAGACAAGGAAGTACGGGTCTGCGAGCGCTGCGCCCGCGAGCTCGAGCGGGGCCAGCAGCCCGAGCCCCGGATGATCGACGTGGGTGGTCGGCGAGTTCCGGCGGCGAAGGCTCCCCGCTCACACGGTGGGCTGGGCATGGGTGGTCTCGGCATCTTCGAGGTCATCCTCGGGGGTCTGGGCGCGCTGGCCGCCAGCCGGCGAGGCTCGTCGGGCCGCCGTTCGATGCCGACCCGGGGCGTCGATCTCGACTGGGGCGAGATGCTCCCTCGACGGCGCCCGTCGGGGCGAACCTTCGGGCCCGATCGCCAGCCATCGCGGCCCCGGGGCCTGCCCCGGTCCCCCATGTCACGGCCGCGGTCGGGCGGCGGCGGCACGTCACGCACCCGCGCACGCAGCCGCTCCCGGACCCGAAGCCGCCGGCGGTGATCCGGACGAGCAGCGTCGGGTCACCGGCAGTAGGCTGTGGCCGCCCTGATCGGAAGGGCGCGCAGATCGAGGCAGACAGCTGAGTCGCCGGCGCCCGGGCGGGTGACGGTGAGCGTGGCGGGGATGGTGCTCGAGTGCGAGCTGCACTGAGCTGAGGAGGAGCAGAAAGCGATGTTCAAGCGCATCTGGGGCTACCTGAAGACCCTGTTCCGGCTGAGGGCCGAGTCCGCCATGGATCCTGAGATCGAGATCGAGCAGGCCATCCAGGAGGCTCGCCAGCAGGACCAGCGGCTGCGCAACCAGGCGGCCAAGGTCATCGCCCACAGGACCACCATCGAGCAGAAGATGGAGAGCGCCGCCGAGGCCGTCGGCGAGGCTCGCGAGACGGCCAAGCAGGCCCTGTTGCGCGCCGAGAAGGCCAAGACCGAGGGCGACGCGTCCGCGGTCGAGAAGTGGACCAACGCGGCCCAGAGCCTGGCGATGAAGCTGCAGGCCTCCGAGAGCACCCTGGAGAGCTTCAAGCAGCAGTACGAGATCGCGGTGGCTCAGGCCGAGGAAGCCAAGACCGCCGTCGAACAGAACGCCATGCAGGTGCAGGAATTGGCTGCGAAGCGGATCGAGCTGCTCGGCAAGCTCGAGCAGGCCAAGATGCAGGAGACGGTGAACGCAGCGGTTGAGTCGATGTCCCAGACGCTCGAGATCGAGTCGCCGAGCCTGTCCAAGATCGAGGACAAGATCCAGGGCCGGGTGGCCGAGGCCCAGGCCAAGGCCGAGATCCGGGCCTCCACGCCCGAGGGCGCCGAAGCCGAGCTGCGCGAGGCGGTCTCGCTGGCCCGCGCCGACGACAAGCTGGCCGAGCTGCGAGCCGAGCTGGGCCTCGACGCTGCCCCCGAGACCACCGGCGAGCTGCCTGCCTGAGCAGGCCGGGCCGCGGCCATCCCGCTGCCCGTTGACGGGCCCGGACGCTCAGCCGGTCCGGGGGGTGAAGGCGTTCTCGACGACCCAGCCGGTGCCCGTGCGCCAGTGGATCTCCATCCAACGAACGCCGCCCGCGTCGACCCGGCGGCCGGTCGCGATCACGGTCTCGCCGGGTCCGACCACGCCGAGGCGGGTGTACTCGGTGTCGGGTGCGGAGTGCACCCCCACCTGCGCCGAATCCGTCACCACCGTCCACGCCGCAGGATCCTCGGTGTCGAGGGCTGCGGCCGCGGGGGACCCGTCGATCGGGGGTCGCCCGTCCGCGGGGGGCGCCTCCGAGAACGCCAACGCGTCCGGTCGCTCGACGAGCGGCGTGGCCGGCGCAGTCACGTCCTGCAGGGGCGTGATGCCGCAGCCCGACAGGCCAATGGCGGCGACGGCGAGAACGAATGTGATCCGGCGGTTCACCCCGCCCCAATCGGCCGGTCGGCGCCGGCGTTGAGCCCTCGGCGCCCCTCCGCCGAGCGGGGCCGGGACGTTAGGCTGTTCGGTCGTGACCCCCGGCGCTGGCCCCCGAGCTGCCCGTGTGGCGCGGGCGTCGGTCGTGTTGGCGGTGTTGCTGGTGGTGTCCAGTTGCGGGACCACCCTCGAGCTCGGCCTCGACGACCTCCCGGACCCCTCCGCCGTGCCCCCGGCCACCCCTGGGCCCACGCCCTCCTCGCCGCCCGAGCTCAGCGGCGAGCCGCCAGACGAGCCGACGGTCACCCCAGCCGAGCAGGCGACCCCCACCGCGACCCCCATGCCCAGGCCCCGGCTCTCCTACGACGACGCCATCGACGCCTACTTCGCCGATGTGGAGCGGTTCTGGTCGGGGCCCGCGGGCGCCGAGCTCGGCATCGACTTCACGCCGGTTCGAGCGCGGGTGCCCTACGATCCGGGCGACGTGGACTCGATCCCCCCGTGTGATGGCCAGATCGGGGTCCTGGAGATCTATTCGGGTAACGCCTTCTACTGCGAGCCCGACGACTACATCGCCTGGGACGACGTGACCCTGTTCCCCGAGCTGTACCGCGTGTACGGCGACATCAGCGTCGGGTTGGTCATCGCCCACGAGTACGCGCACGCGGTCCAGCGTCAAGCGGCGCTCGACGGGCGCACGATCTTCCTCGAGCTGCAAGCCGACTGCCTGGCCGGGGCCTGGGCGGCTTCGGTGGCGGCCGGTGACGCCCCGGCCCTGTCGTTCGGGCGTGGCGACCTGGACGACGCCATCGGCGGTTTCCTCACCTTTGCCGATCCCCTCGGGACCCCGGCTGCGAACCCTGCTGCCCACGGCACCGCCTTCGACCGCCTGAACGCGTTCGCCGAGGGCTTCGAGGGGGGCGTGACCTCCTGCCCCGCGTTCCTGACCGACCCGCCGCAGACCGCGGCGATCGTGGTCGATCGCTTCGACGAGAACGAGGGGAACCTACCGCTCGATCAGCTGCTGCCGCTGCTCGTCGACGACCTCCGGGTCTACCTCGACCGGCTCGGCGAGGAGCTGGTCAGCCCGTCCTTCGACGCCCCGGGGGAGCTGATGGAGCTACCTGCCGACGTGGCCAGCCCACCCATCTGCGATCGGGTCGAGGTCGTCGGCGACGTGGCCGGGTCCGCATTCTTCTGCGAGCTCGACGGCGAGGTCTACGCCGACCGGTCCGAGCTCGACGCCGCCTGGTCGGCGGTGGGGGACTTCGCCCCCGCGTACGCGGTGGCCCACGCCTACTCCACCGCGGTGGCGGTCGAGCTGACCACCGGCGCGGCCGCCGTGGTGACCGGCGCGGACTGCCTGGTGGGGGTCTGGGCCAGGAGCATCTTCGACGACGCCCGACTCCCGCCCGACGAGAGGTCGCATCAGATCTTCCTGTCGGCTGGTGACCTCGACGAGGGCATCGTCGGCCTGCTCCTCGGCGAGGCCGCGGGCCCGTCTCTGGCGCCCGTGGGGCAGGTGAAGACCTTCGACCGAGTGGCCGCGTTCGGTCAGGGGTTCTTCCGGGGCAGCGCCGCCTGCAAC
>JBFINV010000202.1:0-4798 GCA_041611015.1 Acidimicrobiales bacterium
GGGATCCAACGCGGGCATCGGGCTGAACGTGATCGGCTCGATGCGACCACCCGGTGACGTCGACGCCGAGACCGTCGCCGACGAGATCGAGGGGTTCGCCTCCTCCATCCTGGGCCTGGTCGACATCGACGCCGACCCGCTCGCCAGCCGCGAGCACATCCTCATCTCCAACCTGGTGTCCCACGCGTGGAGCGCGGGCAACCAGATCGACCTGGGGGGCCTGATCGCCCAGATCCAGCAGCCACCCATCCGCAAGCTCGGCGTCATCGACCTCGACACCTTCTTCCCGCCCGAGGACCGCATGGAGCTGGCCCTCAAGCTCAACGGTCTGGCCGCGTCGCCCGCATTCGCCGCCTGGGTGCAGGGGGTCGAGTTGGATATCGAGACCCTCCTGCGCGGCGACGGGGGTCGGGCCCGCTGCGCCGTGGTCTCGATCGCGCACCTGACCGACGCCGAGCGCCAGTTCGTGGTCACCCTGGTGCTCTCCAAGCTCGTCACCTGGATGCGAACCCAACCCGGCACCACGGACCTGCGGGCCCTGGTCTACATGGACGAGGTGTTCGGGTTCGTGCCCCCCACCGCGGCCCCGCCCGCCAAGAAGCCGATCCTGACCATCCTCAAGCAGGCTCGGGCCTTCGGCGTGGGCATGGTGCTGTCCACCCAGAACCCCGTGGACCTGGACTACAAGGCCATCTCGAACGCCGGCACCTGGATGATCGGCCGGCTCCAGACCGAGCGGGACAAGGCCCGCTTGCTGGAGGGCATGACCTCGGCCGCCGGCGACGTGGACACCGCCAGCCTCGACGACACCATCAGCGGCCTCGGCAAGCGCGAGTTCCTGCTGTCGAGCACCAAGCAAGCCGAGCCGACGGTGTTCGGCACCCGCTGGGCCATGTCGTACCTGCCGGGGCCCCTGACCCGGGAGCAGATCGGCACCCTGATGGACCCGCGACGCGACGAGCTGGTGGGGGCGGGGAGCGCAGCAACCGCCGATGGCACCGCACCGGCAGCGGGCGACAGGCAGACCGAACCCGAGGTGGCCGAGGACGAGACCACATCTCCACCGCCGGTCGCCGACGGTGTGGCGGTGGCGTACCTGGACCCGGCCGCGCCATGGGCGCCCGAGCTGGGCGCGGTGGCCGGCGGCACCCGGCTCGAGCCCGGCCTGGCCGCCCGGGTCCAGCTCCTCTACGACGAGACCAAGGCCGACCTGCGCCACGAGGAGGAGTGGGAGGCGGTGCTGTTCCCGATCGAGGGCGAGCAGGCCGACATGGACCGGGCCGCGGCCGTCGACTACGACGAGCGAGATCTCCGGCCGAAGCCGCCCGAGGGGGCCCGGTACGTGCTGAGCGACGCCAAGATCCACACCAAGGCGTTCTTCACCAACGCCGAGAGAGACCTGAAGGACCGGCTCTACCGGGGGGAGACCCTCGAGCTGTTCCGCAACCCGGAACTGAAGGCGTACTCGCGGCCCGACGAGGCCCGGGAGGACTTCGAGGCCCGCTGTGCCCGCCTCGCCGAGGAGGCCGCCGACGCCGACGCCGACAAGCTCCGCCAGGCCCTCGAGAAGCGCATCGACCGGGTCAACGACGCCATCGCCAAGGCCGAGGACCGGGTCAGGGAGGCGGCGTCCCGGGCCGAGGGCAGCCGGGGCGACGAGCTCCTCTCCGGGGTCGGTGACGTGCTCGGCGGGCTGCTCGGCGGGCGCAAGTCCGGACGCTCGATCCTGGGCGGCCTGCGACGGGCCAGCTCGAAACGCAAGAGCAGGCAGGCCGCCGCGGAGCGGGTGGAGACCGCCGAGAACCGCCTCGCCGAGACGGTGGACGAGCTCGAGGAGCTCGAAGCCGAGCTGGCCGATGCCCTCGAGGACATCTACGCCGACTGGGACGAGAAGGCCGCGGCCATCGAGCCCTTCGAGGTCAGCCTGGAGAAGACCGACATCTCCGTCGACGAGCTGGTCCTCCTCTGGGTCCCGACGGCTTAGAGCCGCGATCTCGGCGTCGTCGTTGACGCTCTCCGGGCAGCTGTGCGGCTCTGCGCCGGAGGCCGATCGTCGCTCGTCCCTCGCTCCTCCGCCGAGCCTCGCCTACTCCTCCGTGGGTTCCTCTGCCTCGGGGGGCGGGGTCGGGTCCTCCTCGGCGCCGAGCGTGGAGGTGGCGGTGAGCGCCACCAGGTTCTCGGGCTCGCAGTCCAGCGAGCCTCGGCGGTCGGGATGGGTCCGCTCCCAGCTGCCGTTCCTGAGAGTCAGGTTGACGAAGCACGGCGAGGGGACCCCCGCAGCCGGGTTGGCCACGCCGTGGAGGCCCCGACCGTCCCACTCGGTGATCTCGTCGGCCGCGGCCAGGACCCCGACCCGGGTCAGGGAGTCGGGGTCGTAGTCGGCGGTGCCGGCGCCGATGGCGGTGTTGACCGCCTCCTCGAAGAGCAACGCCGCCGACCACGCCAGGATCCCGGCCGAGGTGGGCTCGGCCTGGCCGTGGGCGGCGCCCAGCTGGAACAGGTACCGCAGCAGCTCCGGGGCCACGGCTGCGTCCTCCACCGGCAGGGTCGGGAGCCAGACCTCGACTCCCTCGCCCAGCGGGCCGGCGAGCTCGACCCAGGCTGGCGCGTAGCAGGCCTGCCCGCAGTCGACGGTCAGCTCGACGTCCTGCTCGGCCAGCTGGGCCAGCAGCTCGACGAGGCGGTCGCCGTCGTTGCGCCAGGTGAGCATGGCCGCGCCGGCATCCGCCAACTCGCTGACCTCGGCCGTGAAATCGGTGTCGAAGGCGATCTCGGGGCGGTACACGAACTCGAAGCCCTGTGCGGTGGCGGCCTCGATCATCCGCTCCCCCGTCACCACCGTGACCGGGAAGTCGAGCAGCATCGTGGCCGCCCTCGTGACCGCACGGGGCCGGGTCTCCTCGTAGTACCGAGCCCAACCGGCCGACCACATGGTGCTGTGGATAGGGTTGGGGGCGGTGGTCACTTCGGACTCGAGCCGCTCGATGGTCGACACCGTGGCCGGGAAGTCGGGCAGCCCGCACGCGGGTGACTGGAGCTGGTCCAGCCCGGCGTCGTCGAAGATGGCCGAGGATCCCACCAGCGCGAACAGGTCGAGGTTGCAGGCTCGGTCGATGGCCTCGGCGTGGTCGGCCAGCAACGGGTCGGTGGGAATGCGCTCGACGACCACCTCACGTCCAGCCAGGCCCCCCTGGCCGTTGACGGCGAGGGCCCAGGCCTCCACGGCCTCGGCGGCGCTGGCGGAGATGCGGTCGCTCACCGGGCCCCCACCGACGTCGATGATGACGCCGAGCCGGATCTGGTCGGCGGTCACGCCCGGTTCGCTCTCGAAGGGAGCCGGAGTGGCCGTGGGTGCGTCCTCGACGGTCGGTGCGGGCGTGGGGGTCGGCTCCGGGATGGGGGTCGACGTCGCGGGTGCGATCACCTCGGGGATGGCGGGGCTGGCGCACGCCGCGGCGCCGGTGGCCGCCACGGCGACGAGGGCGAGCACGCGCCGGGCGACGCTGAACCGAACCATGATCTCCCAAGGCTAATCGTGACCGGTCCGGGGTCCGTGGCGCCTGGACCGGGCAGGACGCGGCTCATCGGGCCCGGGATGGAAGACCGACCGGTGTGATGCGGTAGGTGCAGCGGGCGTCGCCGGACAGAAGGTGCGAGGAGCGCTCGACGTGGGCATCGTCGCCGAGCACCTCTCGGAACAGCGCCAGCTCGTCGCGACAGAGGCCGGCGCACGAGGCTGCCGCGTCGCAGATCGGGCAGTGGTGTTCGACCAGCTCGATGGTGCCGTCGTCGTGGCGCACGGCTTCGGCCAGGTAGCCCTCCGAGGCCCGCTGGGTCGCGAGCTGCTCGACCCGCTCGGCGAGGTCGGTGCCGTCCACCACTGCCCGGTACGCCTCACGCTGGCGGGCCGTCCGGGCGCTGATGACGGCGTCGAGGCCCTCCTCGCCCACTGCGGCTCGGATGGCGGCGATCAGCTCCACGGTCAGATCGCTGTGGCGGTCCGGGAACAGCTCGGTGGCCAGCGGCGTGAGGGTCCAGCGGGCGGGCGGCCGACCCCTGCCGCCGGTGGCGACGGGCTCTTCGGCGTCGACCAACCCGTTGCTCTGCAGGGCATCGAGATGCTGGCGTACCCCGGTCGGGGTGATGCCGAGCGCCGCGGCGAGCTCGGCCACGGTGGCCCCGTCGACCCGCTTGAGCTGGTCGAGGAGCCGACGCTTGGTGTCGCCGGTGGGGTCCGGCGCGGAAGCCATGCCTCGATTGTACCCGAATTTGACAAGTGTCACGTTGACTAATTAAGTGCCGGCGAGAATACTCCACCCATGGCTCCCAGAGAGACGACGGCGGTGGTGGGTCGGATCGACGATCTGGCCGTGGGCGACATGCGCCTGGCCCGGGTGGGCGAGCGCCGGATCGCCCTCATCCGCACCCCCTCGGGGGTGCACGCCCTGGACAACGCCTGCCCCCACCAGGGCTACGGCCTGGTCACCGGCTCCCTCGACGGCGAGTTGCTCACCTGCCAGTGGCACAACTGGAAGTACAGGGTCAGCGACGGCACCTGCGTGGTCGGTGAGGAGGACGTGCCCTGCCACCGGGTCGACATCCGAGACGGCGAGATCTCGGTCACCGTCACCGAACCCACCCCCGGGGAGGCCCGGGCCGCGCTCTGGCCGAGCCTGCGTCGCGGCTTCGACCACCTCTACGTCGGGCAGATGGCCAGGGACAGCGCCCGGCTCCTGCACGCCGGAGCCCGGGTCGAGGACATCGTGTGGGCGGGCGTGGAGGCCGCCACGCCCCGGGA
>JBFINV010000203.1:0-4781 GCA_041611015.1 Acidimicrobiales bacterium
CGCCACAGTACTCCAAGCGCTGAGCGAGCCCCCAGCCTCCCCGGTGCTGTGGGAGGCGGCCGGTACGCTGGCCCGACGATGACCCTGAGGTTCGGTACCGACGGCATTCGCGGTCGGGCCCACGACGAGCTGACCGTTCCCGCGGTGGAGGCTCTCGCCGTGGCTGCGGGTGTGGTGCTCGGGGGACCGGCGATGGCGATCGGCGCCGACCCCCGTGAGTCGAGCCCCGACTTCGTGGCCGCCATGTGTCGGGGCCTGGCTCATGCCGGCGTCGAGCCGTGGCTGCTGGGCGAGACCCCCACGCCGGCGGTGGCCCATGCCGCTGCCGAGCACGGCATCGCCGGGGCCATGGTCTCGGCGTCGCACAACCCGTACCACGACAACGGGGTCAAGTTCTTCGCGCCCGGCGGGCGCAAGCTCACCGATGCCCAGCAGGCGGCGCTCGAAGCCGAGCTGGCCTCGATGGAGCCGCTCGGAGTCCTTCCGGAAGCGCCGCCCGTCGACCGGTCCGACCTGAGCCAGGACTACCTGGCGTGGGTTCGTTCGACCCTCGACGGCCGCCGCCTCCACGGGCTGGACGTGGTGGTCGACTGCGCCAACGGCGCGGCCTCTTCCTACGCGCCGAAGCTCCTGGAGGCTCTGGGCGCGCGGGTGGTGAGCCTCAACGACCATCCCGACGGGCGCAACATCAACGACCGCTGTGGCTCCACGGACATGAGCAGCCTGCGGGCTGTGGTGCTCGAGCGTGGAGCTCGGCTCGGGTTGGCGTTCGACGGTGACGCCGACCGTGTGCTCGCCGTCGACGAGCACGGCGAGATCGTCGACGGAGACCACATCATCGGCATCTGCGCCATCGACCGGCACGGCCGGGGTGAGCTGGCCGAGGACACCGTGGTCGTGACCGTGATGACCAACCTCGGCTTCCATCAGGGCATGGCGGCGCACGGCATCAACGTTCACCAGACGCCCGTTGGCGACCGCCACGTGCTCGAGGCCCTGGAGAAGAACCAGTGGACCCTCGGCGGCGAGCAGTCGGGGCACGTGATCTTCCACGACATCGCCACCACCGGCGACGGGCTGCTGACAGCGGCGCAGCTGCTCGACGTCATGGTGCGCCGGAACCAGAGCCTGGCCCAGTTGGCACGGGCCACCATGACCCGGCTGCCCCAGGTGCTGCGGAACGTCGAGGTGTCGGGATCCGCCGACGAGGTCCTGGCCGTCATTGGCCCCGAGATCGCCCGGGTCGAGGAGTCCCTGGGGACCACCGGTCGGCTGCTGGTGCGCCCGTCGGGCACCGAACCCCTGATCCGGGTCATGGCCGAGGCCCCGACCCACGATGAAGCCGATGCCGCGGTCGAGCAGGTCATCGGGGTGCTGCGCAACGCCGGCTGAGCCCAGGCTCCACCGTCGCGGCCGGCTGCCGATGGGTACCAGTCGAGGCTCCGGGCCCGGCTCCTAGACTGTGCCGGTCCGGTGCGGACCGCCCCCGAGCGAGAAAGGGAGAGAGCGCACTCGTGTGTGGCATCGTTGCGATCGTCCGGCGCCGGGATTCCCGGGCCGTTCCCACCACCGCCGAGATCCTGGCGGCGCTGCCGGAGCTCCCCGCGACCCTGCCCGCGGAGACCGAGGCGCTGGCTCGTCTCGCCGAGGGGTTCGAGGCCGTCGACCGGGCCCTGTCGGCTGTGCCGGGGGTGACGCGGCTGATCGAGGACGCGGACCTGGTGGCGCTGTTGACCCACCGGATCGACAGCCTGGAGGCTGCGATCGCGGTAGCTGAGGCCGAGCTGGAGCGGGGGCCCGACACCAACGGGCTCGAAGCGGTGAACGCGGCCCTGCTGCGGCTCAAGGACGTGGCGTGGAGCATCGGGCGGGACCGGCTGCGCACCGCCCGGGCCGTCCAGGACCTGTGCGGCAGCACCCGGACGGTCGCAGCGGTCGAGGCATTCACGTCGGTCCAGGAGGCGCTCTCCGCGCTCGATCGCCTGGAGGTCCGGGGCCGGGACTCGGCCGGGCTCCACCTGCTCGTGCGGGACCACGGGGTCGATCTGGCAGCCCCGTCGGTGGCCGATGAGATCGCGGTGCGGTCCAAGGACCCGCACTTCGGGTCGGGCTCGGTGCGGGTCGCAGACGGGCACCTGAGCTTCGTCTACAAGGCCGCCGCCGAGATCGGCGAGCTCGGCGACAACACCCGGCTACTCCGGGCCGCGGTGGTCGAGGACGAGCTGCTGCACCGGGTCCTCGACAACGACAGCGCGAGCGTGACCGTGCTGGGGCACACCCGTTGGGCCAGCGTGGGCATCATCAGCGAGCCCAACGCCCATCCGCTCAACAGCGAGCTCGCCGACGGTCGGGTCTGCCCCTACGTCACTGCGGCCCTGAACGGCGACGTGGACAACTTCGCCGACATCCGGGCCGACGAGGGCCTCGAGATCTCCCAGGCGATCAGCACCGACGCCAAGGTCATCCCCACGCTGATGGCCAAGCACCTCGAAGCCACCGACCCTCGCACGGAGCTCGCCGGGGTCGAGGAGTCGTTCCGTCGAACCGTGGCCGCCCTCGAAGGGTCCGTCGCCATCGCCGCCAGCGCCGCGGTCACGCCCAACCGCTTACAGCTGGCGCTGCGCGGCAGCGGGCAAGCCCTCTACGTCGGGCTCGCCGAGGACGCCTACATCGTGGCCAGCGAGCCGTACGGGCTGGTGGAGGTCACCCGCAGGTACGTGCGCATGGACGGGGAGACCCCCGGCAACCCTCGCAACGAGACCGCCAGCCGGGGCCAGATCGTCTCTCTCGACGGGGCCAGGGCGGGGACCCTCGAGGGAATCCGCCGGGTGGCCTACGACGGCACCGAGCTCCCGGTCGGCGAGGCCGACGTCGTCGTCGCCGAGATCACCACCCGCGACATCGACCGGGGCGACTACCCGCACTTCCTCCTCAAGGAGATCTCCGAGTCGCCGCTGTCGTTCCGCAAGACGCTCCGGGGCAAGCTGGTCGACGACGACGACGGCCGCCTGTTGGTCCGCCTCGGGCGGGCAACGCTGCCCGACGAGCTCCGAGCCAAGCTCCGGAGCGGCGGGATCGGCCAGATCATTGTGATCGGCCAGGGGACTGCGGCGGTGGCGGGGCAGAGCCTGGCGATCCTGCTGAACCGCGAGCTCGAGGGCCGCTGCCCGGTCCAGGCGATGCCGGCCACCGAGCTGTCGGGCTTCCACCTGCGGTCGGACATGAGCGATGCCCTGGTGGTCGCCATCAGCCAGTCGGGGACCACCACCGACACCAACCGCACGGTGGACCTGGTGCGCAGCCGGGGCGCCACGGTCGTCGCCATCGTCAACCGGCGCAACAGCGACCTGGTCGACAAGAGCGACGGGGTCCTCTACACCTCCGATGGCCGCGACGTGGAGATGAGCGTGGCCTCCACCAAGGCGTTCTACTCCCAGATCGCCGCCGGGGCCCTGCTCGCCATGGCCATCGCCGAGGACGTCGCCCCAGCCGACGACGACACGGTGACCGAGCGGCGCCAGTCGCTGCTGCGGTCGCTGCGCGACCTGCCCGAGGCCATGGAGCGGGTGCTCGGTCAGCGCTCGACGATCAGTCGGTCGGCTGCGGAGCTGGCGCCCTCGCGTCGCTACTGGGCGATCGTCGGCAACGGCCCGAACGTGGTGGCCGCTCGAGAGATCCGGATCAAGCTCTCCGAGCTCTGCTACAAGTCGATCGCAGCCGACTCGACCGAGGACAAGAAGCACATCGACCTGTCCTCGGAGCCGCTCATCCTGGTCTGCGCTGCGGGCCTGAGCGGCTCCACCGCGAGCGATGTGGCCAAAGAAGTCGCCATCTACCGGGCCCACAAGGCCGCGCCCATCGTGATCGCCGACGACGGAGCGCCCTTCCCGGCAGCACTGCACGTCATCCCGGTTCCGGTGGTCGACCCCTCCTTGTCGTTCGTGCTCTCCACCGTGGTCGGCCACCTCTTCGGCTACGAGGCCGCGCTATCCATTGACGCCCAGGCCCAGCCGCTGCGGATCACCCGAGCCGCGGTCGAGCACGCAGTATCTGCGGACCCCTCGATGACGGGCGAGACCATGCTGGCCAGCCTCCGTCCCGCGATCGCCGCGCAGGGCCAGCGCTTCCTCGAGGGGCTGCGGGCCGGGGAGTACAACGGGCACCTCGAGGCCTCCAACGCCACCCGCATCGCGGCGCTGTTCCGGTATGCCACCGGCACCATCCCGCTCGACAGCTACCAGCTCGACTACGGCAAGGTGGGCACGCCTGCCACCATCCTGGAAGACCTGACCGCTGCGCTCACCCTCGGGATCGAGGACCTGACTCGACCGGTCGACGCCATCAAGCACCAGGCCAAGACCGTGACCGTGGGCATCTCCCGCAGCGACGAGGCCCTGATCGAGGTGGACCTGGTCAAGGAGCTCCTCGCCGCCGGCACCCCTCGCGACCGGCTGAGCTACCAGAACCTGCGCACCCTGGCGGCGCTGGACCCCGCCGTGGCCGCGGTCACCGGCTACACCCGGTACCGGATCGAGGGCGATGTCGACAGCGACGACGCCCAGCTGGTGATCGTCGGGCGCGGTGGCGTGGCCCGGGACCTGCACTCACGGGTCGATCGGGACCCGTCGCTGCGAGGCAGCAAGCACCTGGTCGCGGTCGAGCGCCAGCTGCTGGTGACCCGGGGCCGGCGCGACGGTCGGCTCATCGTCATCGTGCCCGAGGTCAAGGACAAGCAGGCGGTGGGCATCACCCTGCTGCACGTGCGGCTCGAGGACCGACTC
>JBFINV010000204.1:0-4754 GCA_041611015.1 Acidimicrobiales bacterium
CCCTTGTCCATCTTGCGGAGCTTGAGGCCGAACGCCATGTTGTCGAACACCGACATGTGGGGGTACAGGGCGTAGTTCTGGAACACCATGGCGATGTCGCGGTCCTTGGGTTCCACGTTGTTGACCACCCGGTCGCCGATCCGGAGCTCACCCCCGGTGATCTCCTCCAGCCCGGCGATCATCCGCAGCGCGGTGCTCTTCCCGCACCCCGACGGGCCGACCATGACGATGAACTCGCCGTCGTCGATGTCGAGGCTCAGGTCGGTGACGGCTTGGAAGCCGTTCGGGTAGACCTTGTTGACGTGGTCGAGCACCACTTCGGCCATGGTTGCCCCCCTTGCGCAATTCTCTGTGTGTGAGCGGCTCGGTGTAAGCGCTTACAGCTCGTCGACTACGGGGTCACCGTAGCCCAAGCCGGCACAGGCTGCGAATGGCGGGCTCAGCTGCTGGGAACCTCGGCGTCGGCGGCCACGATGTGGGTCAGCGGAAGCTGTGGATACTCGCGCTGGATCCGCTTGGGAACGTCCCACCACAGCGACACCCGCTTGGGCAGCGTGGACACGACGATGCCACAGAAGGCGTCGGGACCCATGTGTCGCAGCGTGGTGCCGATGGCGTAGACGGGGTTGGCGTCACCGACCTCACCCGTGGCCCCCATGCCCATCGCGGCCATCCGGGCCAGCATCTCGTCGAGCCGGGCCTGAGCTTCCTGCTCCACCTCGTGCTCGGTCCAGGCATGGTCGTGCGGATGGTACTGGGGCACGATCAGGTGGAACCGGCAGTACGGGTCGGCTTCCCGCAGCTCGTGCAGGTGGTCCATGAGATGGGCCCCGCCGAGGGTGCGGTGAGCGACCACCAGGTACTGGCGCATGGCCACTCCTCTCGTTGCGTTGCCGGAGCTCCAGCGTAGGTCGGCCCACCTCCGGGCTCAATCGCAGCTCGAACCCGCCGATGGGTGACGCATGTGTCCGAGGGCCGGCTGGCCGCTGCGGGGCGGGGTGGCCCTGCTCGTGGGCGCGGTCGTCGCCACATCGTGCGCGCGTACCGAGGGGCCGACGTTGACGGCGGGTGGCCCCCCCGAAGCGCCCGAAGCCCTGGCGTTGATCGCTGACACCGCGACCACCGAGGCGGTCCCGACGCCGCACCCGCCGGCGCTGCTGGGACTCGACGGACCTACGGTCGCGGAGCCTGCGACCCCGCCGCCCGTGCGCATCCCCGACCGGGTCCACATCGGGCCGGCCCCCGACGGCGACGGGTTTTCCATCACGGCCGTCGCTGGCGCGCCCGGGGAGCCCGACGAGAGCGTCGACACCACATCGGCCGTCGCCGCGGACGAGGTCGACAGGCCACCCCCGCCCCCGGCGGCAGCCGGGTCGCCACCCCTGTACCCGAATCCGTCGGAGATGATCGTGGCCGCTTCGGGGCGCCCGGTGGCGCTCTTCGACGACGACGAGCTCGACGCCACCGAACGGGGGGTCACGAGCCGCGGCATCACCGTGGCCGGCCTCGTCTCCCAGACGCTGGTGGGCAACCCCTACCGCGAAGCTGTCTGCGTCGGCGCCCGGGCCCGCTTCGCGCAGGCCAACGAGCATCGTGACCTCGGTCGTCGCATCGACCTGATCGACTGCTACGACGACGCCGGCCAGGCCGACCTCTCCGAGGGCCTCGCCGGCACCGTGCTGCGAGACGGGGCGTTCGCCGTGGTGCCGCTGGCGTCGCCTGCCTTCGCCGCCGAACGACGCCTGCACCGCGAGCGGGCCATCTACGTCGGCGACGATCGGCTGCCGGGGTTCTGTGGCCGTGAGAACCTCCTGGGCTTCGGCACCCGGGGTGCGCAGGGGTGTCCGGTGCTCGACGCCCGGGGCTACGTCTCGTTGGTCGTTCCGGTGCTCACTGCGTACCTGGCCAGCCGCTCGGACCGGGCCACAGCCATCGACCTGACCTACGTGGTGACCGACAGCGCCGAGGGTGCGAGCATCGCAGCCTCCAGGGCCTTCGAGGCCGAACTGCTCGAGGCGCCCCAGCCGACGTTCCTGGCGGTGCTGCCGACGATCGCCGACCCGTCGCCGCGCAGCTGGCGGGAGGTGGTGGACCAGATCCTGGCCACCACCCCCGAGGTGGTGGTGCTGGACGGGCCGCGCACCGAGGGCCTGCCAGCAGCACTGCGGGAGCAGGGCTTCCGGGGCGAGCTGGTGCTCGTGGGCCTGGTCGATCCCCTGGTGGTCGCCGACGCGGAGCGACGCGTCGCCCTGGCCCCCATGACCGTGGTCTCGCCGGGGTTGGACCTGGCCAACCGTTCGAGCGCCGGATGGGCGGCGTTGGAGGGGGCTGCGGCCGCAGTCGGGCTCGCCCCCCACGACGTGGGCCTGGACTTCGTGCAGGGCTACCTGGCGGCGGACTTCTTCGTCCGGGCGGTTGCGGCCACGCCCGAGCCGCTGACCGTGGAGCGTATGGCCGACACCGTGAACCGGGGCTGGTGGTATCCCGGCATCGAGGGGCTCGCGTGCGGGACCTGGTGGCCGGCCGCCCACCTGATCCCGTCCCCGTGCGTGAGCGTGTCCCACGTGGAGGTCTTCACGCCCAGGATGGTGCCGGTGCTGGACCTGGTGGAGATCGAGCCGCAGATCCGATTCGACCTGGGCGGCTGACGCACCGGGTCAGTCCAGGCTGACAGGCACCGCAACCGTGTGGGCCACCCCCGGTGCGGTCTGGTAGCCGAGGGCCACCACCGCACCCTCCATGGCCACGGCGTCGACCGTGTCCACCTCAGCACCGGCCGACGCCAGCTCACCCAGGTCGGTCACGGACCAGGTGGCGCCGTCAGCCGAGACCAGCAGGTGGTAGGAGGTGTCGCCGGTCTCGGCGAGGGTGGCTGCGACCGCGACCACCCCGCCGGGGCCGAAGGAGGCATCGACCAGCGCGTAGTCGTCGGTCGGCGCTCCGAACAGCTGGTCGAGGCGCACCTCGCGCCAGCGCCTGCCATCGCGGTACTGGACGGTGAGGAGTGGACCCTGGGCGCTGAACACCACCAGGCGGTCGCCGATGGCGCCGATGGTCTCGGCCGGCTCGGCGTCGACCACGCTGACCGGTATCGGGGTCCACGAGCGTCCGTCGGTGGACGACCAGAGGACGCGGCTCGAGAACTCGGCGCTCCGACCCGCGGCGAGGAGCTCGCGGCCGTGCACGATCCCACCGCTCAGGACCGTGCCCGGCTCCAGGTCGGTCTCCAGGGCTTCGAGGGAGGGACCCAGGGCCACGAACGCGGTCGGGTCGGGTCCGGCGAGGGCATCGATGCTCTTCGGGGGGATCCCGGCCGCCCGCAGGTCTATCTCGTCGACCGTCTCGCCCGTGGCGGGGTCATAGATCAGGATGCGGCCGGTGTCGCCGGTGGCGTCGCCGAGGCTCCACGCCCCGCTCGCCAGGGCGTCGGACGGGATCAGCTTCTCGAGCTCGAGATCGAGCAGGGTCTCGCCGGTCAGGAAGATCCCGGCCGGCCCCACTCCCAGGGTGTAGATCGCGTGGGTGGCGGTGGTGAGCGCGGAGCCGTCGTCGGCCGGTGGTGGGACCGCGATCGGCTTCCAGTTCCTCAGGTCCTCGGACCGGGCCAGCCAGGCGCCGGAGCTGGCGTCTGCCCCGGCCACGTAGAGGCTGCCGTCGTAGCCGACCATGTGGGTGATCGTGGCCCCCGGCGCCGGGCGGGGGTCGGCGAGCTGGCTCCACACCACGCCGTCGCGAGAACGCCACATCGTGTGGTCCGTCGAACGGGCCACGAAGATCCCGTCGTGCACGACCAGGTCGACCGCCTGGGGTCTCGCGGCCGGAGGCGGGACAGGCGGGTCCTCGCCCTGGTCGGGCACAGCCCCGGCGTCGGCGCCGGTACCGGCCCCGTCCGGTGCTGGAGGCTCGGGCTCGGGCTCCGGCAAGGATTCGGGCTCGGGTCCGGGGTCGCTCGCCGGTGCGGTCGGTTCGGGTGCTCCGGGGGTGGGTCCGGGTTCGGTGGCCACCTGGCTCGTGCCATCGTCGCGGAGCGCCAGCGCCAGCCCGCCCACCCCGACCACGAGCGCCAGCGCGGCCACGCTCCCGACGATCCGGGCGCGGCGGTTCCGGCGGCGGGCGGCAGCCATCACGGCATCGGCCCCGGCGCCGTGGAGCTCGATGCTGTCGCCCTGCTCGTGGAGCTCGCGGCGGATCCGGTCGTGCAGGTTCATGGGTGCTCCTCGGCTGCCAGCTGGTCCTCGAGCTGGCTCAGGGCCCGGTGCAGACGGCTCTTCACCGTTCCCGGGGGGATTTGCAGGGCGTCGGCGGTCTGGTCGACCGACCAGTCGAGCAGGTAGCGCAGCACCACCACGGCCCGGTGCCGGGGATGCAGCTCGGACAGGGCCCGGGCCAGCTGGGGATCGCGCGGCTGTGGGTCGGTGACGGGCAGGTCCTCGAGCGGCGTGGCCCCGGTGGTGCGTCGACCCTTCCGCAGGAACGACCGGGCCCAGTTGAGCCCCACCCGGTAGACCCAACCCTCGGGGTTGCGATAGGTCCGGACCTGCTGCCAGCGCTGGTAGGCGCGGGTCA
Organism: Acidimicrobiales bacterium; assembly: GCA_041611015.1. Lineage (GTDB taxonomy): Bacteria > Actinomycetota > Acidimicrobiia > Acidimicrobiales > UBA8592 > JBFINV01. The sequence continues at coordinate 4,567 of JBFINV010000204.1, forward strand.
TGGCCTCGTCGGCGGCTTCCATGCCCAGCGTGGGATCGCCCAGGGTGAGGGCCAGGGCCCGGGCGATGGTGCGATGGTGGGCCGCGTAGAAGGCCGCGAAGCTCTCAGCCTCGTCGAGGACGACCTGGGGCTCAGCTCTCTCAGCGATGGCGACCGCACCCTCCACGAGGCCTAGACGCACCAGGCGA